>CALRPR020000065.1:0-20695 GCA_943370125.1 Allobosea thiooxidans
ATCAGGCACCAGGCTGGACTCACCACGCGCCTTGAGCGCCGGGGAAAGCGCAAGAGAATACGCGATCAAGCCGCCCGTCGCCCCTTCCATCATGGCAAATTGCGCCGCCTGGGCGATGTTTTCGCCAAAGACGAGGCGCGGGCGCAGCGCCTCCCACAGGTCAAGCCGGCGTAGGGCTTCCTCGGCAGCGCGGCCATAGGGGGCAATTTCCGGGTTGGCGATGGCAAAGCGTTGCACGCGCCCCACCGCCAATAAGGGGCGCAGCGCTTCCAGCCCGGCGGCGGGATCAAGTGCCGAGCCACGCGAGGCAAAAAGCGCCAGCCTGCCAAGTGCAAAGACATGGCCCGCATCGCGCGTATGCCCCGCTTCGGCGAGTTTCTGAATGCTGATCTCGTCCGCCGCCAGCAGCATCTCAAAAGGTGCGCCCTGCGCGATCTGGCGCGCCAGATTGGCGCTGGCACCATAGGCGAAGCGCGGCGCGATCCCGGTTTCTGCTGCGATCAACGTTGCCGCTTCCTCCAGCGCCGGCTGCAAGCTGGCGGCAGCGGCGATCAGCGGCGTTGGGCCTGCGGCGACCTGCCCGCCAAGCCAGGGGGCTGAACCGAAAGCCAGAAGCAAGACGCGGCGGAACATGCGAGCCCTTCGTTATTCCCGAATGGGTATAGCCGAAGGGAAATGCTTTTCACAAGACTGCCGACAAAAATTCGGACGCGCATTTTCCAAATATAAATCTTGCAATGACAAAACAGCGGAAGAGGAGCAAAAAATGTTCACTTCCCAAAAATGCTTTTTGCCTGTGGGAATTTCTGTTGCGTCATCTTCGCCGGAAGATCTCAACGCGTCATACATTATTGCTAATAAATTGTTGAAGTATGGCACTGCTAAAGAAGCACCAACGGCGAAGGTTGCGGAGGCATTCCCATGAGTGGCTCCGCCCCGCCGATTGGTACGGCTGGAAATGATTTCCTCTCCGCCCCAGGCATCACGGATGACAGTCTTTCCGGGCAGGCAGGGAATGATACGCTGCTTGGCTTTGGTGGCGTGGATCAGCTTTCAGGTGGTGCGGGAAACGATTGCCTTGATGGCGGCGATCTGGCCGATGTCTTGCAGGGTGATGCGGGTGATGACACGCTACTTGGCGGCAATGGCTTGGATTTTCTTTTTGCCGATAGCCCAACCGGCACCACCGGCGACAATGCCGCTTCACGCAATCTGTTGCGCGGAGAAGCGGGGGATGATGTTCTGCTCGGCGCGCTTGGGCGCGACACGCTTGATGGCGGCGATGGCCAGGATGTCTTGAGCGGCGGTGGCGGCGCGGATTGGCTGCTTGGCGGCAATGATGCCGATAGTTTCCTGATTGATTTTTCGATAAACCCCTCTTTCACCAGCAATTTCCTGGCCGCCGATACGATCGCCGATTTCTCCCGCACGCAGGGGGATGCCATTTCCTTCGGCCTCAGCAATGGTGTGCTGCAGGGCGCCTTGGGACCGGCACCGCTGATCTGGCGCGGCGCTTTGCAAACCATTGGCGGGCCGCTGCCCGGGCTTGCGTTGCCCGGCGCTGAATTGGGCTTGGGCTATCTGCAAGCCTGGTACATTCCTGCAGCCAGCACAGATACGGCGCCAGGCGGCTGGATCGCCATTGATCTCGACCAGGATGACGCGCTCGGCACTGCCGATCTTTTGATCCGGTTGATGACATCCAGCTTCGCGCCGGAAAGCTTCTATTCCTCTGTCGCCGCGGGCAGCTTCGCGGGTTTGGCCGGCACAGCGAATGATGATGCAATTTCCGCCATTCCATCAGGATCAAGATTATTCGGCCTGGGCGGCGCCGACCTGCTGCTTGGGGAAGCATCTGCGGATTGGCTCTCGGGCGGGGCTGGCGCTGACACGCTTTCCGGTCTTGGCGCCGCGGATCAGCTTTGGGGCGGTGCCGGGGATGACTGGCTATATGGCGGAAATGGCAATGATGCGCTCTACGCTGATGGCCCGACACTTGATGACACGGATGACGCCGAGGCGACCAATCGGCTGGACGGGGACGTTGGGAATGATTCCCTCTTTGGTGGGGCTGGTTTGGATCGGCTGCTGGGCGGCAATGATGCCGATTTCCTTTATGGCTCCGATGGCGCGGATGTATTGGATGGCGGCGCGGGCAATGACTGGCTGATCGGCGGCGATGGTGGTGATAGCCTGGTCGGCGGCACTGGGACCGACACGCTTGATGGCGGCGGCGGCGATGATCGGCTTCTGCTGCAAGACGCCAAGGATCGGCTGGATGGTGGTGATGGGTATGATTGGCTCATTCTCTCCAGCGGGCTTTTCATTGATCTTGGGCTTGAAGAAAATCAGGTAACCAATGGCGCCTGGATTGCGGGCTTCGAAGCCGTGGACGCGAGGGGCGCCACCGCCGCGATGACGATACTTGGCAGTTATGAAGCGAATAATGTCTTGGCTGGTTCGGCCAGCGATAGCCTGACTGGTTTGGGGGGTGATGATTATCTGCAAGGCGGCGGCGGGCATGACACGTTGGCAGGCGGATCCGGCCAGAATATTCTTGAAGGCGGCACCGGCAATGATGTCTTCCTGGTTGAAGGCACCGACGATCTGCTGCTGGATTATACTGGGCAGGGTGCCGATACCGTCTACGCCAGCCTTGACTACTATCTGCCGTCCGAATTCGAAACGCTTGTTCTTTCAGCCACCGGCACCGCACTGCGCGGTATCGGGAATGAGGGCAATAACCTGCTGATCGGCAATGCGCTGGGCAATGAGCTTATTGGGGGCGCGGGCAGTGATGTCCTTCAGGGTGGGGCCGGTGATGACACGCTGCAAGGCGATGCCGGGGATGATCAATTGATCGGCGGTGACGGGGCGGGGGATTTGGCCAGCTATGCCAATTTATCCGAATTCGGCCAGAACGTCGTCGTCAATCTGGCCAGTTCTTGGGCCACGGGCGCCTCGGGTAACGATTTCCTGCAGGGGATCGAATATGTGCTCACTGGGGCTGGCAATGACCAGCTGATTGGCAATGCCGCTGCGAACTACCTCTCAGCCGGATCGGGTGCCGACATCCTTTGGGGCGAAGCCAGCGCCGATACGCTGGATGGCGGTGAGCAGGATGATACGCTCTATGGCGGCGCAGATGGGGACCTGCTGATCGGCGGCGTCGGGCGGGATTGGATTTCCGGTGATGCCGGCAATGACACGCTGAATGGCGGCGAAGGTGCCGATTGCATGGCCGGCGGCAGCGGCAATGACCTCTATTTCTACATCGACTCGCAGGACCAGGTCATTGAAGTCTCCGGTGGGGGCCAGGATACCATCATCACCTCGGCCAATGTCACCATGGCGGCCGATGTTGAGGTACTGGTCATTGCCGATGGCGTAAGTGGCCTTACCCTTATTGCCGGGCCAACAGGGAGAATGATGGTCGGCAATGGCCTCAGCCAAACCTTCCAGGGCGGCGCGGGGGATGATGTGATCCTTGCAGGCGGCGGGAGTCTCGCCGATATACTGGCCCTCTTCAACAATTGGCTCTAGCCCTGCGGGCCTGGGGCCCGTGGGTATGAGTCGAGGAAGGCTGGTCAGTGATGGAAAAGGCAACGCTTGGAGGCGGGTGTTTCTGGTGCCTGGAAGCCGTGTTCCTCGGCATGAAGGGCATCGCCACTGCGACTTCCGGCTATGCAGGCGGGCATGTCGCCAATCCTTCCTATGAGGAGGTTTGCGGCAAGCGCACCGGCCATGCCGAAATTGTGCAGGTCAGCTATGATCCGTTCATTGTGTCCTTTCGGGATTTGCTGAAGGTCTTCTTCACCATCCACGACCCCACCACAAAGGACCGGCAAGGCGCTGATGTCGGCCCGCAATACCGCAGCATCATTCTGACGCATGACGCCACGCAGGACGCCATCGCGCGGGAAGTCATTGCGGAACTCACCGCAGCGCGGCTTTGGGGCAACCCGATCGTGACCGAGATTGTGCCGCTGACCCAATTCTGGCCGGCTGAACCCGAGCATCACAATTACTTCGCGCGCAACCCCTGGTCGGGCTATTGTCAGGCCGTTGTGGCACCCAAAGTCGTGAAATTCAGGAAAAATTTTGCCGACTTGCTGAAATCCAATCAGGGGGCATAAGGGTCATGGTATTTTTCAAGCAAAACAAGCCGCAAGATGAGGTCTTTCCGATCCAGAAGACCGAAAGCGAATGGCGCGCGGCCCTTTCCCCCGAAGCCTTTCGCGTTTTGCGCCAGCACGGCACGGAAAGGCCCGGCACATCGCCGCTGAATGCAGAAAAGCGGGCCGGGCGCTTCCTTTGTGGCGGCTGCGGCACCCCGCTTTTTGATGCGACGACGAAGTATGAAAGCGGCACTGGCTGGCCTTCCTTCTATGCCCCTTTGGAAGGCGCCGTGGCCACCCATGATGATCGTTCGCTTTTCATGGTGCGGACAGAAGTACATTGCGCCCAGTGCGGCGGCCATCTTGGCCATGCCTTTCCCGATGGGCCGCCGCCCACCGGCCAGCGCTACTGCATGAATGGCATCGCCATGACCTTTGAACCTGCGGCCACATCATGATCCGTCCCTGGCTCAGTCTTGGCTTGGGATTGCTTGCCCTATGCGCCCCCGCGCGGGCCGATCTTGTCTATGTGCTGAATTCCACCGACCCCAGCATCGTCAAGATTGATTCCAAAACTGGTGAGGAAGTGCGGCGCATTGAAGGCCTGCGCGAAGTGCATCATCTGGTGCTGTCGCCGGATGGCAAGGAATTGCTGATCGCCGATTCATCCGGCAATGAAATCCTGTTCGTCGAACCGGCAACTGGCACCGTCCTGCGCCGCGAACGCATTTCCAACCCCTATCATCTGGATTTCACCCCCGACGGCAGGCTTCTGGTAGTTGCGAGCCTCAGGCGCGGCCAGGTGGACATTTACGATGCGAATGGATTGCGGCTTCTGGAAAGGCTGCGGGCCGGCAATAAGCCCTCCCACATCGCCTTCAGCCCTGATTCGCGGATTGCCTATGTCACCATTCAGGGTGATGGCACGGTCATGGCGATTGATCTTCAGGAACGCCGAATCCTCTGGCAGGCTCCGGTGGGCCCGGAACCCGCTGGCATCATTTGGCATCGTGGCCGCTTGATTGTGGGCATCATGGGCCGGGATTATTTCGCCGTCCTCAACCCGGAAACCCGCCAGGTGGAAAGCACCATTCGCGTCGGTCGCGGGGCGCATACGATTTTCCCCGCACCTGACGGTAAGACCCTTTGGGCCACCAGCCGCGTACAAAGCCGGATCGCGGAAATAGACCCCGCCACCCTTGAAGTGCGCCGCATTCATGAGGTTCCCGGCGGGCCGGACTGTATTGCCTTCGCCCCCGATGGTGCGGTTTGGACAACGCTGCGTTGGGCAGGCAGGATCGCAAGGCTGGACCCGGCCTCGGGCGAAGTTTCAACCATCCGTGTCGGGCGCAGCCCGCATGGCATTTTCGTCCAGCCCCGCGCGGCGCGATGATGGCGTTTTGGCCATGAGAAAGGCTCTCAGCCGCTTGCTGGCCGGCTTCATCGGCATTGCCGCGCTGGCGCCAATCGGGCTTGCCGCTCAAACACCGACCCGCTGCGCGGCGGGCACAGTGTACCTGACAATTGACACGGGCTGGGGACGCGAAGCGGAGCAAATCGCCGAAATCCTGAAGCGTCGCAACATCCGAGCCACGCTTTTTGTCGCGCAGGAGCCAACGCATCGCGGCGATAGAAGCCTTGATCCCGGCTGGGCCGCTTTCTGGCGCGCACGCGCGGCCGAAGGCCATGTTTTTGCCAGCCACACGGACCGCCACTGGTATTTCCGCGGCGATCCCGCGCCCGGGGTTGTCCGCTTCGTTTCTTACGACAAAAAAAATGAGGATCGGCTGGATCAGGCCGCGATGTGCCGGGAACTGAATGCCCCCATCGAAAGGCTGCGCGCCGCCGTCCCGGATGCGGTGGTCTTGCCACTCTGGCGCGCGCCGGGCGGCATCACCACACCAAATGCGCTGCGCATGGCTGAAGCCTGCGGCATGCGACACCAGGGCTGGACACAAAATGGTTTCCTTGGCGATGAATTGAATAGCGACGCGCACCCCAATGCCACGCTGCGGGACCGTGCGATTAGAACCATCAGGGATGGTGAGGTGCTGGTCATGCATTGGGGGGTGCGCAGCCGGAAGGAACCCTACGCCAATGTTCTTGAAGATGTGCTGGCTGGCTTGCAGGCCAGGGGATTTTGCTTCGGCCAATTGACTGTGGAGGGCAGGCGCTAGCCCATGTTGAAGACCCTTGATGAGTGGCATACCCGTCTGACTGGCTGGATTTTTGAAACCTTCCTCCAGCCCGTGCTGTATGCGACCGATCTGATGAATATCGCTGATGAGATGCTGGAATGGGTAGACTTCGCCCTGTTCAGCATTTTCGGCATAATCGTGACCTATATTGTCTGCCGCCCACTGGAAGCCTGGCGCCCGGTTGAACCCGTGACGGATAGGCGCGCCATCAGGACCGATATCATCTATACCCTTCTTGCCAGGCTAGGGATTTTCTCGCTTCTGGCCTTCATTCTTTTGTCGGCGATACAAAGCCGGCTGGAAGGGATGCTGGCGGATACGGGCTTTGTGACACCAACGCTGGAATCCCTCCTGCCCTTCCTGCGGGAAGCGCCGCTGCTGACCTTTTTCATCTATGTGCTGATCCTGGATTTCGGGGAGTATTGGCGCCATCGCCTGCAACACAGCATCGGCTGGTGGTGGGCTTTGCATTCAATCCACCACGCGCAGCGGCAAATGACCTTCTGGACAGATGACCGCAATCACATCCTTGATGAGACAATCGCCGCGCTTTGGTTCGGCACCATCGCCTTGCTGATTGGCGTATCGCCAGCGCAATTTCCGTTGCTCTTGCTGCTGATGCGCCTGGTAGAGGCTTTTTCACACGGCAATATCCGCCTCTCCTTTGGTCGTATTGGTGAGCGCCTGCTGGTATCCCCGCGTTATCATCGCCTGCATCACGGTGTTCTTTCGGTGGCTGAGCACGGCAAGAATTACGCTGTCCTTTTCCCGGTTTGGGATTGGCTTTTCAAAACAGCCGATTTCAATCGCCATGCCTATCCGCGAACGGGCGACCCGGATGCGCCAGAACTGGTCGCCACGGGCGGTTGGTTGGCCCAGCAATGGTTAGGCTTCAAGCGCATGTTTGGAATAGGTGGAAGAGCTTAAGGCCTCTTGATCTGGGCTTCATGGCCGGCCGATCGCACAGATCAACCGCCCTGGATCAGACGCTCGCTTCTGTGCCAACCAGCCGCGCCTGGAAAAAAGCCTCCAAATGCTCCAACGCCACATCGGTCTCCGCGATCACACGCTCAAGCTCTTCTGTGTTCTGCGTGTAGAAAACACTACCGTCGCGCGGCTGTGATTTCTGAAATTCGTTCAACTGCGCGGCAAGCCTGAGCGCACCAAGGGTGCGCGCCGCCCCGAGCAGGCGATGAGCATTCTGCGCAATTACATCAGGTTGCGGAAAAGCCTGGGCTAATTCTGCGGCAAACTGATCGCGTATGGTTTGCATTTCAACCATGAACTCGCGGACCACCCCGGCCGCCGCACCCTTCAATTCGGTCTTGAGCAATTCAAGCGCACGCGTATCCACCGGGGCCTTGGCGGTCGGAGCATGGTTTTCGATGCTAGCGTCGGCATCTTGGTTCTTAGGTGCGGGGCGCTGCAGCAGGGCGGAAAGGGCATTGGCGAGCGTATCGCGGCTCAAGGGCTTGCCGATATGTCCGTTCATGCCTGCCTCATGTGCCGCTGCTATTTGTTCAGGCATCACGGAAGCCGTCAGCGCGAATATTGGCACCTGGCCAAGGGGGCCAGGGATGGCACGCATGGCGCGGGCAGTTGCAAAACCATCCATGTGCGGCATCTGTAAATCCATCAGGATCAGATCGAACTGATCCGTCGGCAGTTTTTCCAGCGCTTCACCGCCGCTGCCCGCGAAACATGCCTCATGACCCAAGCTGGCCAATAAGGCGCCAGCCACATCGCGATTAACCTTGACGTCGTCAACCACTAAAACGCGGAGTTGGTCTTGATTGACTGACCGTGAGCGACCTCGTCTCGGTTCCTCGGGCGCAATCTCCGGCACTTCGGCCAACACTAGAGGAATCTCGATCCAGAAGGTGGAACCCGTGCCGGGATTGCTCTCACAGCCGATTTCCCCGCCCATCTGCTTGACAAGTCGGGATGTGATGGCAAGCCCAAGGCCAGTACCCAGTGCTTCACTTTGTGTCATGGACGCGATCTGCACGAAATCCTCGAATATCAGGCGCTGGTCTTCCGGCGAAATCCCGGGGCCTGTATCCCGCACTTTGATGAGCAGCTTTTCTTCGCTTTTCCGCGTGGCCTGGAAGTAGATACTGCCACCGGAGTGCGTGAATTTAACCGCATTTGACAACAGATTGAGTATGACCTGGCGCAGCCGTGTTGGATCACCCATCACCGCCTTGGGCAATCGCTGGTCCACATGCAGCGTAAATTCCAATCGCTTGCGTGTGACATCGGGCGCCATCAGCACGGCACAGCTTTGGATTACATCCTGAACCAGGAAGGCGCGGGTCGCGAATTCCATGCGCCCGGATTCGATTTTTGAGAGATCAAGCAGGCCATTGACCAATTCCAGCAAATGCTTACCCGCGTTATGGAGATTGCGGATTTTGTCATGCTGGTCGTTATCCAGGCGCCCATCTTCCAGCAGCAATTCGGAAAAACCCAGGATACTGTTCAACGGCGTACGCAATTCATGTGACATACGCGCGAGGAATTGGCTTTTTGCCTCACCTGCGGCGCGCGCCGTGTCCCTGGCTGTTGCCAAATCCTGCATGGCGCGCTTGAGCAGCGTGATATCGGTGCGGATGCCGACCACGCCCCCATCCGGCGTAAGGCGTTCCGTGATCAGCACCCAGCGCCCATCGGGCAAAAGCCGCTCCATGGGTGGATGGTTGCCGCGGTGAAACGCCTTGCTGTCAGAGACGAATTTCTCGATATCGCCCTGCGCCTGCGGATATTGTCCACGCAGCGCACCTTCGCGCATGATGTCATCGAATAGCGCGCCAGGCACGATGAAGGGCGCGCTGATTTTGTAGAAATCCTTGTAGCGACTGTTACAGGCAATCAGCCGATCATCCGGATCGAACATGACGAAACCGTCCGACATGGATTCAAGCGCGTTTTCAAGCGTGCGTCGTGCGGTAGCGCGTTCATCTTCCACGCGTTCCCTTTGCCGCAGTCCCACCATAAGGGCGCCTGCCACAAGTAGTATCATCAAGCCGAGCGCACCCGAGACCAGAAATGCCCGGCTGCGATCCGCATACCAGCCACTCAAAGCGGTATCCACCTCAAGCGTTACCGCAACTGTCAGGGCGGGATAGAGTGTCGGGCGCACTGCGGCGAAGACCATTTCCGACGAGAAGCGACTTCTGATTTGTTCCGCTATTGCTATCCCACGAAGCGAAGCGGCTGACGGGACAAGTTTCTGCCCGATCCGCGTTTCATCATGCGGAACAGACGCGAGTAAGGTCCCGTCATCCCGTTCAAGCGTTACCCTGAGCCCCAGGCTTTCACCGGCACCTGAAAGGATGCTTTGCACAACGGGCACCGGCACTTCAGCGACGGCCATCACCGGACCCAGGGTCGGCAAAACGATATTGCGGGCAAAGAAAAGCGTCCATTCGCCGGTATTGGCATTCAGCACCGGCCCGCCAATCAAAACACTACCTCCACGTGCGGCAACTTCCGCAAAGGAGGAAGCGCTTGGCAATGATAGCCGCCGACGGCGTGATACCGGTAAGGCAGTTGCAACCGGCAGCCCGTCTGCGTCAATTATCAATATGTCCCGATAGGTGAAGTTTTGATTGTTCAATTCGCGCAGTACACGATTGACCTGGGATATTTCCAAGCGACCGTCACGCTGAAACGGCGCCAGCACCGCAGGCAAGCCTGCCAGCATGGCATCAACCTGGACAAAGGAACGGTTGATCGCCGCTTCGGTCGCACGCCCGATCTTGTTCAAGGAATCATTGGCTGCGGCGATTTGCGCTTCCTTGGCGCGGTTCACCATCAATGTGGTCGCCACAATTTGTGAAATCAGCAGCAGCAGTGCGGCAAAAAGGACCGCATGGCGAAGGAAGCGCGTGGAAAACACGGTGCTACTCAGCCCGTGCTCTTATGCCGAGTACGGGCGCCAGGGTCTTGTTCCAGGCATCGACGCATTCAGTACCGCAGCGCCTAACCCAGCCGGGCAATATGCTATCGGTCAGCAATTGGCGCCGCCGCTGTTCGTCAGTTTCAGAAACGGGCACGATCACCATATTGCCGCGCCGACCGTTCCGACAACTTTGCTGACCAGCATTGCAGGCAAGCCCTTCACCCGTTTCACGATCCGCCGCGTCCCAGATATCGGCTTCAAGCTTCGCGACTTCCGTGCGGATGGTATCACGCGCCCATTCCGGCAACGCATTCCAAGTGCCGAGATTGGCGCCAAAGATGGAAAGGCCCCAAGTGATCGCCAAGCTATGCACATGGGTGGTCACTTCATGCAGGCCGATATCATTGCCGGACAGTGTACCAGTGACGGCGCATTCCACCACACCGGACCTGATCGCGGAAACAATCTCGGCAAAGGGGATCACAACCGGCGTCGCCCCAAGTGCGGCGAACATTTCCGATTGGCCAACCGAAGATGTCCTGATCCGCCGCCCCGAAAGATCAGCAAGCCGGGAAAACGGCCGACGACAAAACACAACCTGCGCGGGATAGACATAAACCCCCAGCAGCTCGACATCATAGCGATCGCGCAGGGTTTCGGTCAGATGCCCCCGGAAAGCGGCGACCGAACTGCGCAGCGCGGCGATATCTGGATTGACGGCGGGCAGGTCTATGGCGTTGAACTCTGGCTCCTCGGTGCTCACCACCGCAAGCAGCGCCGTCCCAAAGGAAACGACGCCAAGGCGCATCAAGGAGAGCATTTCCTGGCCGCGGATGCCGCTGCGGTCGAAGGGGGCAATCTCCGCTACAATGCGACCATTGGTCGCTCTTGAAATACCTTCACGCCAGAAGGGTTCTTCGTAGCGCAGGTATTGGCTCACATCGGCAAGCCCCCCCACGATGCGCATACGAATGGGCTCTTCTGCATGGGCCGGGACAGGGCGCACAACGGCGGGGCAGAGCAGCAAGGCCAGCACCAGCAGCAGGCCGAAGCCCTGCGCCCTGCCGGGCGAAGGCCGAGGGAAAGGGCAGGACGGGCGGAAGAGGAATGGTCTCGTCATGCGGGAAGCCTACAGGGTTTTGCTACCAATACGCGAGTTTTTTCGTCGCCTTTAAACCATTCCAGGGTCCGGCCTGACTCGCCCTTTTCGGGGCGCGGCTTCAACTGGCCGAGGGGGCCGCTGCCAAGGCAAGGTCCAAGGCACGCTTCATGGCCGGTGAATCAGGCTCCACACGCGCCGGGAAACCCTGCACCTGCCGCCCATCGCGCGAAACTAGATATTTGTGGAAATTCCAGCGCGGCTCGCTGCCCGCCCGTGCTGCGGCCCAGCGATAGAAGGGGTGGGCTTCCGGCCCCCTCACTTTGGAAAGTGCCGCCATGGGGAAGGTGATGCCGAATTGCGCGTCGCAAAACTCCTTGATCTTGCGGGCATCCTGGCTTTCCTGATTGAAATCATTGGAAGGCACGCCAAGCACCACCAGCCCGGCAGCTTCCTGCGCTTCATGCAGGCGCTGCAGCGCGGCATATTGTCCCGTGAAGCCGCAAAAGGATGCGGTATTCACCACCAACAATGCCCGCCCGCGCCAGGCGGCCAGATCATGTTCGCCACCTTCCAGGGCAGGGAAGCGGAAATCCCAGGCGGTTGCGGGGGCAGCGGCCATCAGCGGCAGGGCCAGCAGGGCGCGACGGGTCAGCTTAACCATAGCGTTCCTCAAGCCAGGGATCGCCCTGATTGTGATAGCCGCGCACCTCCCAAAAGCCAGGGCGATCTTCCGCCAGCAATTCGATGCGCGTCAGCCATTTCGGGCTTTTCCAGAAGTAAAGCCGCGGCAGCACAAGCCGCACGGGGCCGCCATGCTGGCGGGTGATCGGCGCCCCTTCCCAGGAATGCGCCACCATCACATCCTCGGCGGCGAAGGCTTCCAGAGTAAGGTTCGTGGTGTAGCCATCATAGGATGTCATGGACACAAATCGCGCTTCCGGCCGCGGGCGGGCCAATTCCAGCAGGGTCGCGGTGCGCACGCCGGTGAAGCGGTTATCATAGCGGCTCCATTGCGTGACGCAGTGGATATCGCAGACCATCTCACTTTGCGGGAGCGCCATGAAGCCTTCCCAATCGAAAGCGAGGCGATTTTCCACCAAGCCTTCAAGGCGTAGCCGGAACTTGGCGGTGCTGACATCAGGCTGCACGCCAAGATCAAGCACCGGCCAATCCTTCACGAGCGTCTGGCCAGGCGGCAGGCGTTCGCGCAAGGGATCGGCGGTGGTACCGGTCAGCAGACGGCCTTCTTCCGCCCAGCGTTCCTTGGTGCGCACAAGCTTTTCGCGGATCTGCCCTTCTAGCGGCACGTCTTCCTGGTCCAAGGCGACTACTCCTGTTACCGAAGGGTATTGGCGAGGAATGTCTCTACCAAAGGACCCCAAATCTGCGGCCCGCCAGCGGCGGTGAAAAGGCCATGTCCATCCTGGCCAAAAGTGGGCAAGGCGCGGAATTCCGCGCCCCCACCAGCCAGGACATAGTTTTGATGCATCGCCCCCGCAAGCGATGGGCTGAAGAAACTGTCATTGGCAGTGTAGATCCAAAGGCTTGGGATACGCGCGGTCTGGCCAAATTGCCCGGCACTGGTCGCCAGCACATCGGCCCGGCAGTTATTATTGGGCAGATTATCCACCCGCCCCCCGCGCCCGCCTGCCATATTCACGATCGCAGCCACTTCAGGCGGGTTGCGCGCGGCCAAAGCGAGGGAGCCCCAGCCACCAGCAGATTGGCCGACCACAACGGCGCCATCCCGGCGTATCCCCGGCTGGGCGGTGGCATAGGCAAGGGCAGATCGGATATCCCGCGCGGTCTCCATGCCGCCCGCCACGAAATTGGGATCGCGACAGGAACCATAGGTTTCCGCCCAGGTGCCACCCGAAGCCCCATAGCCCCGGCGCAAGGGCAGCGCGACGGCATAGCCGCGCGTGAGGAACCACGAAATCGCCCGCTGGTCGCAGGCCCACGGCACCATGTTTGGGCGCTGTGCCGGGCTGGGGGGGGATCCGTGATTGGCCACGACAAGGCGTGCTGGATTGGTCCCCATCGGGCGACAAAGCCGCATGAGAATGAGTTGGTTCGTGCCTTCAACCGGGATCCAATGATCCTGTTCCCGCCAGGGGCCTTTTTCTTCGGTAATCGGTCCAGCAGAACGCGCTGCAATACCCGCTGCCGGCGCGCCCGGCTGATCCGCACAGGCATTAAGGCCAAAGCAAAAGACCAGCGCGGTAAGAAAAAGCCGGATGCCTGACATGGGTTTCTCCTTCAGTAAAACGCGCAACGATATCGCCCTATTCACCCAAGCGTAATGCCCGCATCGCGGATCACCTCAAGCGCGCCCTGTCGCTGTTCGGTCAGCCAGCGCGCAAAAACATCCGGCGCATTGCCGATCATGATCGCACCGGCTGGGTCCATGCGCGCGCGCACCGCTGCCGATTTGGCCGAAACGGCGGCGACCGCGGCCATACGGTCCACCACAGCGCGCGGCGTGCCAGCGCCGGCGAAAAGCCCGTTCCAATCATTCATGTCAAAACCCGGAAAGCCGGATTCCGCGAGGGTTGGCACCTCCGGCAGGGTAGCAATGCGTTCAAGGCTCGTCACCGCCAGAATGCGCGCGCGGCCAGCCTGCACTGGCGGGCGCACGGAAGATGAGGTGATCAGCACTGCATCAATGCTGCCCGCCAGCAGATCACGCGCCGCATCAGCACCGCCGCGATAAGGCGCATGCACCAGCCTGATACCGGCGCGCTTCTCAAAGGCAGCCAGCGCCAAATGCGCCATGCCCGCTGCTGGCGGCGTGCCAACGGTAATGGTGGCAGGCCGCGCCTTGGCAACCGCCATGAATTCATGAATGTCCTTGGCGGGGAAATCATGCTTCACCGCGATCACTTGCGGAAAGACCGAAATCAAGGTGGTGGGCGTGAAGGCCGTGGCGTAATCAAACGGAATGTCGCGCATCAGCGCAGGATTCGTGAGCTGATTGGCCGCATCCACCAGAAAAGTATAACCATCGCGCGGCGCTTGCAGCAGTGCATTCGCGGCGATGATCGCATTGCCACCGGTGCGGTTTTCAATGACGATATTTTGGCCAAGCGCTTCCTGCATATCGGCGGCCAGCGAGCGCGCAGCGGTATCGGCAGCGCCACCAGCAGCGAAGGCCACCAGCCAACGTATCGGCCGATTGGGCCAATCGGCTTGCGCATGGGCTAGCGTGCTCACCCAGGGTGTTGCCAGCGTGGCTGCCAGTATGGCGCGGCGATTGATTGGTTTGATCATGGTATTCCTCCCGAGTTTTTTTGGTGCGTTTTGTCCCAGCCAGGATCAGAAATTATCCCGACCGAAGCGCCGTTCAAAGGCGGCGATGTCATCTTCATGCGTCATGGTGAAGGCCAATTCATCAAGGCCTTCCAGCAGGCTGCGCTTATCGAAGGGGTCAATTTCAAAGCGATGTACCGTGCCATCCGGCGCTGTGACGGTTTGCTCCGGCAGATCAATCACGATCTCGGCTTCCGGTGTGGCGATGCTCGCCGCGATCAGCGCGCTTACGGCCTCAGCCGGCAGAATGATGGGCAGAACGCCGTTCTTCACCGCATTGATCGCAAAGATATCACCGAAGGATGGCGCAATCACCGCCCGCGCGCCCCAGCCATGCAGCGCCCAAACTGCGTTTTCGCGCGATGAGCCACAGGCGAAATTGCGCCCCCCAAGAATGATGCGCGCATCACGCCAGGTGGGCCGGTTCAGCGGGAATTCGGGAATCTCATTCCCTGCTGCATCAAAGCGCAAATCACGAAAGAAATTGATGCCGTGATCATCATCCCTCGGCCGCGCCAGGAAACGCGCCGGGATGATCTGGTCCGTATCGATATTGTTCTGCACCAACGGCACGGCGTTGGACCTGAGTGAAATAAAGGGCTCCATGATGAACTTACTGAGCCCCCTTCACGTGTCTGATATCAACAATATGTCCGGCCAGCGCCGCGGCGGCGGCCATCTCGGGGCTCATGAGATGCGTGCGCACGCCTGCCCCCTGGCGGCCTCGGAAATTGCGGTTGGAAGTGGAGGCAATGCGCTGCCCCGGCGTGCCAATTTCGCCATTCGTGCCAAGGCACATGGAACAACCTGCCTCGCGCCATTCAAACCCCGCTGCTTTGAAAATCGCGTCCAGCCCTTCAGCTTCCGCCTGGCGCTTCACTGGCGCCGAGCCCGGCACCACCCAGGCGGTGACACCGGCTGCGACCTTGCCGGTTTGGGCGATTGTCGCGGCGGCGCGCAAATCCTCGATCCGGCCATTGGTGCAGGAACCGATAAAGACGCGATCCATGCGCAATGCCGCCACCGGCATGCCAGCAGAAAGGCCCATATAGGCGAAACAATCTTCCATGGCTTGGCGGCGGGCCAGGTCTTCCTCAGCCATGGGATCCGGGATCACGCCATCGGCAGGTAGCGCATCCTGCGGGCTATTGCCCCAGGTCACCATGGGCGCGATGGATGCGGCATCAATCACCACCTCATGATCGAATTGCGCGCCGGGATCGCTTGGCAGGGCGCGCCAGCGCGCGAGTGCCGCATCCCATTCGGCGCCCTTCGGCGCATAGGGTTTGTCGGCCAGATAGGCGAAGGTTTTTTCATCAGGCGCCACCATGCCGGCCCGCGCGCCGGCTTCGATGGACATGTTGCAGAGCGTCAGCCTGCCTTCCATCGAAAGCCCGCGTATCGCTGAACCGGCATATTCAATAACGCATCCCGTTGCGCCCGCCGTGCCGATGGTGGCGATGATGTGCAGAATGACATCCTTGGCAGTGACACCAAAACCAAGCGGGCCTTCAACCGTAATGCGCATGGTGCGTGGGCGTCTTTGCCACAAACATTGCGTGGCCAGCACATGCGCCACTTCCGTCATGCCAATGCCAAAAGCCAACGCCCCCAGCGCGCCATGGGTAGAGGTATGGCTATCACCGCATACCAACAGCATGCCTGGTTGGCTCAGGCCAGCCTCCGGGCCGATGACATGCACAATGCCCTGCTGGCCATCAGCCAGGCCGAAATGCTTGATACCATGTTCCGCGGTATTGCGTTCCAGCGATTCGACCATGCCGCGATATTCCGCATTGGCGATGTCCTCGGCCTTGCGCGTATCGGTGGGGACATAATGATCAGGCGTTGCAAAAATCCGCTCCGGCGCACGAGGCGTGACGCCGCGCTTGCGCAGCATTTCAAAGGCCGGCGCGGTGCCGTCATGGATGAAGTGGCGATCAACATAAAGCAAAACCTGACCATCTTCGCGTTCCAGGACGCGATGGCGCATCCAGATCTTGTCGAACATGGTCAGGGGTTCAGGTATGGCGTGCTGCATCATGCGCGGGATCATTCCGGCAGAACCAGGCTTTGGCAAGCGCGGCGCCTTCCCCATTTTCATCTCGCCCCGACTGGCAGGGTGGGGTATCACCGAAGGGTGAATTCGTAAGCACAGCAGCAGGCATCCAGGCAACACCATGGTCGAGACAAAAACCGCGACAAGCATCAGCCAGGCGGCATCGGCGGTTGAACTCACCATCCTCATGCCCTGCCTGAATGAGGCAGAAACCCTCGCAACCTGCATCCAAAAGGCGATGGGGTATCTGGCGCGGAGCGGTGTTTCCGGCGAAGTGCTGATTGCCGATAATGGCAGCACCGATGGCAGCCAGGCCATTGCGCGCGGGCTTGGCGCGCGGGTGATTGACGTTCCCGAAAAAGGCTATGGCGCGGCGCTGATTGCCGGCATTGCGGGCGCGCAAGGCCGCTATGTCATCATGGGCGATAGTGATGATTCCTATGATTTCAGCGCGCTTGATCCCTTCATCACGAAACTCCGCGATGGTTATGATCTGGTCATGGGCAATCGCTTCAAGGGTGGGATTGCACCCGGCGCCATGCCGCCCTTGCATCGCTATTTAGGCAATCCGGTGCTGTCCACCATTGGGCGGGTTTTCTTCGGCGGGCCGATCCGCGATTTCCATTGCGGCCTGCGCGGGTTTTCGCGTGCGGCCATTGAATCGCTTGATCTGCGCGCGCCGGGGATGGAATTCGCCTCAGAAATGGTGGTGAAGGCCACCATGCGCGGGCTTCGCATCACGGAAGTGCCGACCACACTTTCGCCGGATGGAAGATCGCGCCCGCCGCATTTGCGGTCTTGGCGCGATGGCTGGCGGCATTTGCGCTTTTTGCTGATTTTCTGCCCGCGCTGGCTGTTTCTTTACCCGGGCGCGCTGCTGTTTGCGCTGGGCGCGCTGGCCATGGCGGCGCTGCTACCGGGGCCTGTTCGGCTGGGCGGTGTCACGGTGGATGTGCACAGCTTGCTCTATGCTTCGGGCGCCGTGGTGATGGGGTTTCAGGCCATGCAGTTCTGGGTCTTTGCGCGGCTTTATGGCGCGGTGACAGGGCTTTTGCCAGAACCGCAAAGGCTTTCGCGCTTTGGGCTGGAAGCGGCCCTGGTAGTGGCGGCTTTGCTATTGCTGCTTGGGCTCGGGCTGGGCTTTTTCGCGGTCGGGCAATGGGGCACGCAGGATTTCGGGGCGCTTGCCGGCGGCGGGGTCATGCGCCTTGCGATTGCTTCCGTCACCGCCATGCTGCTTGGCCTGCAATTGGCATTTGGGGCGTTTTTCCTGGCACTGCTTGGCATGATGCGCCCGGCGCCAGGAAGGTGACTTCCCCGTTCAGCCCTTGCGCTTTTGGATACTCGCTGCCCTACGCCCATCCCGGCAGGCATCAGAGCAATAGCGCACCTCATCCCACACCCGTTCCCACTTCTTGCGCCAGGTGAAGGGGCGATTGCAGGCGGCGCAAAGCTTTTGCGGCAGATTGGGCTTGCGATGCGCCATGCCTATTCGCCCGGGCGAATTTCGCCAACGACGCGCCCGCGCGCGGGGTCAAACAGCAGCACCCTTTCCCCATCAGGCCGCACCACCCAAATGGCGATTGTCTTTTCCACCCCAGCTATGCCAGCAATGCGGGTGCCGGCAGGCTGACCAAGGGCTGCTGCACCCAAACCAACCGTCGAACCACCTGAACGCTGGACGATCAGCACAACCAGCGCCACGGTTGCCGCTACGATCAGCACCCCCATACCAATGACCAAAGCCTTGAGAAACCGCACGGAAGACCCCCTTTTGAACGCTGAACGCCACGAATTCCGCGCGCCCATGGAAGCGGCCGGCATGCGCGCCGATCGCTTCCTTGCCGAGGCGATAGGTTCTCTCTCTCGCTCCCGCGTCAAGGCCCTGATTGTTGCGGGCCATGCCAGCCGGGATGGTCAGACGCTCCGCGAACCCGCAGACGCCATTCGCCCCGGAGCGCTTTACGCGCTTGAAATCCCGGCCGCCATCCCTGCCCTGCCGCAGCCGCAGGATATTCCGCTGACCATATTGCATGAGGATGCGGATCTGATCGTGCTCGACAAACCCGCGGGCCTCGTGGTGCATCCCGCACCCGGCAATCAGGACGGCACCTTGGTCAATGCGCTTTTGGCCCATGCAGGGGATGACCTGCCCGGCATCGGCGGCGAAAAGCGGCCCGGCATTGTGCATCGGCTGGACAAGGACACCTCCGGCGTCATGGTCGCGGCCAAGACCGAATTGGCGCTGCGGCGCCTTTCCGAAAGCTTCGCCGAGCGTGATCTGGAACGGCATTATCTGGCGCTTTGCTGGGGCCTGCCCACAGCCATGGAAGGCGAGATCAATGC
Source organism: Allobosea thiooxidans (assembly GCA_943370125.1). Classification (GTDB taxonomy): domain Bacteria; phylum Pseudomonadota; class Alphaproteobacteria; order Acetobacterales; family Acetobacteraceae; genus Neoroseomonas. The sequence goes on from CALRPR020000065.1 coordinate 19,037, forward strand.
CCCGATCGGCCGGCACCCGGCGGATCGCAAGCGCATGGCGGTGGTGGAACGCGGCAAGCCGGCCATCACGCACTATAAGGTGCTGCGGTCCTGGGGGACGTCCTGCGCCCTTATTTCCTGCCGGCTGCAGACCGGGCGGACCCATCAAATCCGCGTGCATATGGCCCATATCGGCCACCCCTTGGTGGGGGACCCGGTCTATCTGCGCCGCACCCCTGCCACCGCCCGCACCCTGCCGGCACCTGTGCGCGATGCGCTTCTCGCCTTTCCGCGCCAGGCTTTGCATGCCGCAAGCCTTGGCTTCCGCCACCCCATCAGCGGCCAGGCGCTGCATTTCGAACGGCCGCCGCCCGAGGATATGGCCGCGCTGCTTACATTACTGGATGGTAACACCGAGTAACCCGAGTATTTCAGTCGGTTTTTCTTGCACTCCTGCCCGATTCCGGCTAGTAATCGGGTGTCGAAATCCTCGAAGTGCCATTCAAGGCACGGCCGGCCAAGGCCCCCGCGAGGGGCAGGCGGCCAGTCAGGGCTTTGAGGGAGATGACAAAAATGTAATGATCGGCCAAGGATGCCGCCTTCGGGGCAGAGTAAGCCGGTTCAGGAGGTAAATGAAAACCATGGCATCTTCTATGGCCATACCGATGGCGACCGAGGGCAACCTCTCGCGCTATCTCCAGGACATCCGCAAATTCCCGATGCTCTCGGCTGAGGAAGAACTCAGCCTCGCGCGCCGTTGGCGCGACAGTGCCGATGAGCCGGCAGCGCATAAGCTTGTCACATCCCACCTGCGCCTAGTCGCCAAGATCGCCATGGGCTATCGCGGCTATGGCCTGCCGGTAGGTGAGCTGATTTCCGAAGGCAATGTCGGGATGATGCAGGCGGTCAAGCGCTTCGACCCAGATCGCGGCTTCCGTCTTGCCACATACGCTATGTGGTGGATCCGCGCCGCCATTCAAGAATACATCCTGCATTCCTGGTCGCTCGTGAAAATGGGCACCACGGCCGCGCAGAAGAAGCTGTTCTTCAACCTGCGCCGGCTGAAGGCGCAGATGTCCGCCTTGGAAGAAGGCGATTTGCAGCCCGAACAAGTGGCCAAGATCAGCCATGTGCTGCAAGTGCCGGAACAGGACGTGATTTCGATGAACCGGCGCCTTGCCGGCGCCGATAACAGCCTGAATGCCCCGCTGCGCGCCGATGGCGAAGGCGAATGGCAGGATTGGCTGGTGGATGAAAGCGAGAACCAGGAACAGGAACTCGCCGAACATCAGGACATGTCAAACCGCCGCGAATTGCTGAGCGGCGCGCTGAAAACGCTCAATGAGCGTGAACGGCATATCCTGATCGAACGCCGGCTGAAGGAAGAACCGACGACGCTGGAAGAACTTTCGCAGCAATACAACATCAGCCGCGAACGCGTGCGTCAGATTGAAGTGCGCGCTTTTGAAAAGCTGCAAAAATCCATGAAGCAGCAGATCATGGAACGGCGGCTGACGATTGGCTGAATAAGCCTTGCGCAATAAAAAAGGCGGTGGAAATTTCCACCGCCTTTTCTTTTGCCCTGATTGTGTATCAGCGCATCGGGGGCGCGTATTGCAAACCGCCCTTGCTCCAGAGATTGTTGACACTGCGCGGGAAGCCGATCGGGGTCATATTGCG
>CALRPR020000066.1:0-20585 GCA_943370125.1 Allobosea thiooxidans
TGGCTGCCACGATGCCCGGCGCGCATCTGGTGCGCTTCGCCGGTTCCGGCCATTTGCCGAGCATGGAAGTGCCGGAAGCGGTGAATGCGGCGATGGCCGCTTGGCTGGCGGACTAAACATAAAAAAAGGCGCAGCGTTTGCGGCGCTGCGCCTTTCTATTGGTGCGCCCTAACTCAGGCCGCCTTCGCCATCCCGCGCAGTACGTAATGCAGGATGCCGCCATTCTTGTAGTATTCCACCTCATCGGCGGTATCCACACGGCACAGCACCTGGGTCTTCACCTGTGACCCATCAGCGCGGTTGATGACAACATCCATCATCATGCGCGGGGAAAGCTTTTCCACGCCCAGAATGTCAATCATCTCATCGCCCGTCAGGCCAAGGCTCTGGCGGCTTTCGCCTTCCTTAAACACCAAGGGCAGCACGCCCATGCCGACCAGGTTTGAACGATGGATACGCTCAAAGCTTTCAGCGATCACGGCCTTGATACCAAGCAGATAAGTGCCCTTCGCGGCCCAATCGCGCGAAGAACCCGTGCCATATTCCTTGCCGCCAATCACCACCAGCGGCACGCCTTCATTCTTGTAGCGCATCGCCGTGGTGTAGATCGGCGCCACTTCACCTGAAGGATAATGCTTGGAAATGCCACCTTCCACGCCGGGCACCATTTCATTGCGGATACGCGGATTGGCGAAGGTGCCGCGCATCATCACCTGATGGTTGCCGCGCCGCGCGCCATAGCTGTTGAAATCCGCCTGACGCACCTGGTGTTCCAGCAGATATTCACCGGCCGGCGACGCCTTCCGGATATTCCCCGCCGGCGAAATATGGTCGGTGGTGATGGAATCGGCGAGTTGCGCCAGGATACGCGCCCCCTTCACATCACCCACCGGCTTCGGATCGGCCGTCATGCCTTCAAAATACGGCGGGTTCTGCACATAGGTGCTGCCCGAATTCCAGCGATAGGTGTCGCTGCCCGCCTCAACGCGAATGGCCTGCCATTGCGTCGGGCCCTTGAAGACATCGCCATAACGCTCCTGGAACATCTCACGCGTCACAGCGGCGTGAACGGTGTCGTTCACTTCCTTCTGCGTCGGCCAGATATCCTTGAGGTAGACCGGCTGGCCATCGCGGCCCGTGCCAATCGGTTCTTTCGTCAAATCCTTGCGGATGGTGCCGGCCAGCGCATAGGCCACCACCAGCGGGGGCGAGGCGAGGTAATTGGCGCGCACATTGGCATGCACGCGGCCTTCGAAGTTGCGGTTGCCCGACAGCACCGAAACGCCGACCAGCTTGTTGTTTTCAATCGCATCCACAATGGCATCCGGCAGCGGGCCGGAATTACCGATGCAGGTGGTGCAGCCATAGCCCACGGTCTGGAAGCCAAGCGCATCCAGATGCGGCGTCAGCCCTGCCTTGTTCAGATATTCCGTCACCACTTGCGATCCGGGCGCGAGTGAGGTCTTCACCCAAGGCTTCGCCGTCAGGCCCTTTTCCACGGCCTTCTTCGCCACCAACCCGGCTGCCACCAGCACATAGGGGTTCGATGTATTGGTGCAGGACGTGATGGCCGCGATCACGACATCGCCATGGCCGAGGTCATAATTCGCCCCTTCCACCGGAACGCGCAGATCGGCCTGATCCCCCGGAACACCCATGGTGCCCGCAGCGAGGTCCTTCAGGAAGGCCGGCGCGGCATTGCTGAGTGCCACGCGATCCTGCGGCCGCTTTGGCCCCGCCAAGGAGGGTTCCACCGTGCTGAGATCGAGTTCCAGCGTATCGGTGAAGACCGGATCGGGCATGCCTTCCTCACGGAACATGCCCTGCGCCTTGAGGTATTCGCGCGTCAGGTTGATGCGGTGTTCGTCACGGCCCGACAGGCGCAGATATTCCAGCGTCGTGTCATCCACCGGGAAGAAGCCGCAGGTCGCGCCATATTCGGGCGCCATATTGCCGATGGTCGCACGATCCGCGAGCGGCAGATGCGCGAGACCGGGGCCGAAGAATTCGACAAACTTACCGACCACGCCCTTCTTGCGGAGCATTTGCGTCACCGTCAGCACCAGATCGGTGGCGGTCACACCTTCCTTCACCGAACCGGTCAGCTTGAAGCCGATGACATCGGGGATCAGCATGGCAATCGGCTGGCCGAGCATGGCGGCTTCCGCTTCAATCCCGCCCACACCCCAGCCCAGCACGCCAAGGCCATTGACCATGGTGGTGTGGCTATCCGTGCCATAGCAGGAATCGGGGAAGGCAAAAACATCGCCGGTATCCGTCGCGGTCCAGACGACCTGCGCCAGATATTCCAGATTGACCTGGTGGCAGATGCCGGTGCCGGGCGGCACAACACGGAAATTATTGAAGGCTTCCTGGCCCCAGCGGAGGAATTCGTAACGCTCCCCATTCCGCTCAAACTCAATATCCACATTCTGCTTGAGCGAGGATGCGGTGCCGGAGACATCCACCATCACCGAATGGTCAATCACGAGGTCAACCGGCACCAGCGGGTTCACCTTGCGCGGGTCACCACCCAGGCCAAGCAGGGCATCGCGCATGGCGGCCAGATCCACCACGGCCGGCACGCCAGTGAAATCCTGCAGCAGGATGCGCGCAGGGCGGAAGGGCACTTCCTTATCGGAACGGCCTTCCTTCACCCATTCGGCGATCTTCTTCGCGTCATCCACCGTATAGGAACGGCCATCTTCGAAGCGCAGCACATTTTCCAGCAGCACCTTGAGGCTATAGGGCAGGCGGGTAAGGTCGCCGATGCTCTTCGCTGCCTCGGGCAGGCTGAAATAATGATAGGTCTTGCCGTCAACACTGAGCGTGCGACGAGTCTTCAGGCTGTCTTGCCCGATCATCCGCATGGCTGTTTACCCTTCCTCAAGCGCGCTGGCCTTGCGTGACCGCGCCAATGCCGGCTTTAAAGCATGGAGACTGAATATGGTCCATTGGCGGGGGGGCGGATTTTGGCGGCGGGGCAACCCATTCTGGACGTGCTGGACCTTGCCTGCATCCGCGGTGATCGGGCGATTTTTGCTGGGCTCAGCTTCTCCATGGCGGCGGGCGGCGCGCTGCTGCTGACCGGGGCCAATGGGGCGGGGAAATCAAGCTTGCTGCGCGTGCTTGCCGGGCTGCTGCCGGCGGCGGGCGGTGAGGTGCTGTTGGAAGGCACCCCGTCCCGGACAGACCCGTCGGGCCATGCGCTCAGGCTGCGCTATATCTCCAGCCAGGATGCCTTGAAGCCAGCGCTGACCGTGGCCGAAAATCTGGCCTTTTATGCCGCGCTTTGGGGTGGTGAGGTGACGCCGGCCTTGGAGGCGCTTGGCCTGAGCGCCCTGGCGGGTTTGCCAGGGCGGGTGCTGTCCACCGGGCAAAGGCGGCGCCTTGCCTTGGCGCGGCTGGCTTTGGCGCCGGCGCGGCTTTGGCTGCTGGATGAACCAAGCCTTGGGTTGGATGCGGCTTCCGTTTCGCGTCTTGGGACGCTGATGGCGCGCCACCGCGCCGCCGGCGGCGCCATTCTAGCCGCGACCCATTTGCCCTTGCCGCTGCCAGATGCGCAGGAGCTGAAGCTATGAGCGGCGGCGTGTTCGGTGGATTTCTGGCCGTGCTGGGCCGCGAATGGAAGCTCGCGCTTCGCCACCCATCCGATACGCTCGCTGCCGTGCTGTTCTTTGTGCTGGTGGCGGCGCTCTTTCCCTTTGGCGTCGGCCCGGCGCCGGAGACCCTTTCCCGCCTTGCCCCGGGCGCCTTGCTGGCAGCAGCGCTATTGGCTGCGCTTTTGCCTTTGGACCGGCTATTCGGGGCGGAGGCAGAGGATGGCTCGCTCGATCAATTGCTGCTCTCTGGCCTGCCGCGCGGGGTGCTGGCGGCGGCCAAGGCGCTGGGCCATTGGCTGACCACGGGCGTACCGCTGATTGCGGCGACCCCTATCGCGGCGGCGATGCTGAACCTGCCGGTGGAAGCTTGGGGGGTGGCGATGGTGGCCCTTGCCTTGGCGACCGCTCTTTTGTCACTGCTCGGCACTTTGGGCGCGGCGCTGACACTGGGCGCCAGGCGCGGCGGCGTGCTGCTGCCGTTGCTTGTTTTGCCTCTCGCGATTCCGGCGGTGATTTTCGGCGCGGCGGCGATTGAAGCCGCCAGCGCCGGGCTTTCCGCCGCCCCCTTTCTGCTACTGCTGGGGGCGGGGGTATCGCTTGCCGCGCCGCTTGCCCCGCTCGCGGCAGGGGCGGCGCTTAGTAGCGATTGATTTAGCCAGGCGGCATGGCGGCGACGGCGGCTTCATTGCCGGCGGAGTAGTAATTGTTGCTGATCGCCGCATTGCGATTGACCAGCGGGCGCATGAACAAGGGGTGCGTCATGCTGCGGATTTCATGTTCCACTTCGAACAGCACGCGCCCATCATTCGGGTCCACCACCTTGATGAAGCGGTATTGATGCGCGCTGTCTTCGCGCGAAATCAGCCCACGTTCATTGAGCCTGTTGTAAATGCCGCCGAAATCCACAAAGGCCAATTGGACATGGTGGCCATCAAAAGCGGGTTGCGGCTTGTCGGTTTCGCGGAAGATCAGGAATTGCTCGCGCGCCACGCGCACATAAAGCAGGCCATCGCGCATTGCCGTACTGGTGCCGATAATCTGCTCATAGAAGCGTGCAATGCCAGGCAGCGTGCCATGCGCGACATCGAATTCGACATAAGGCATGCCGAGCGTGATGCGGCCCAGCTTTTCGGCATCCGGGCTATGGCAGCGCATGCGATTGCCCCAGGGGCAGGTCACATCCACATGATCTTCCGCCTCGGTGAAGCTGTATTGCGTGCCTTCCAACCAGCGCCGCGCGCGATCCAGCCGATGCAGCAATTGCGCGCGATCCGGCAACACCAGGCCCGTTGTGCCGCGCAATACCTGCGCGGGGCCGCTTGGCAAATGGAATTGGCTGATGCCGGCATTGGCCCACATATTATCAATGCCGGTCATCAGATATGGGTCACGCGTCAGGCCAAGCGCGCTGATGTAGAAGGCGGTTGCCTTCAACTGATCCGGCACTTGCAGATTGACATGCTGCAATTCAACGACATTGCCGAGGGATTCCTCTGTCCGATCCCAGGGGCAGGCGAGTTTCGGGGTGCCATCCATTGTTTCGCTCCGTTTCCTTGTTGCTGTTGGCTGTCTTTGCCTACGCAACGGTAGACCGAGGATGCCGGACCTGCCCTGGTCGCGCAACATCGCGAAGCATCTGCACGGCGTACTGCCGCTGCCAAAGCCAGGCTGGCTACCTCGCCCGCGCCGCGATGAAGCCACCGCCGGCGACCATCAACGTCGCCAGCGCGGCGCGCCAGGATAGCTCGCCCTCCCCGGCGGCGATCAGCAGCAGGGTTGAGGCGACCGGCACGGCATAGGCCAGCGTGCCAAGCAGCCGCGGGTCGCCGCGCTTCATCCCGACATCCCAAAGGAAGAACGCCGCGCCGACCGGCCCCAGGCCGAGCAGCAGCACCGCCAGCCATTGCCGGGCATCCGGCGCCACGGTGCTCTCAAGGCCAAGGTGCAGCACGGCGGCTAGCACTGCCGTCGCCAGGCAGAAGCCCGCCACCGCCTCGGTCGGGACGCGGGCGAGCCGTCCCGTGCCGGCGGTGACCGAATAGACCGCCCAGACCACCGCGCAGCCCGCCGCGGCGATGAAGCCGGGCAGCGCCTCTGGCGGGAAGGCGGCACCGGGGCCGACGAGCAGGGCGCAGCCGGCGAAGCCGAGCGCCACCCCGGCGAGCCGCATGGGGCCGAGCCGCAGCCCACGAATCGGCGCGGCGAGCAGCACGATCAGCAGCGGCCAAAGATAATTGATGAGGTTCACTTCCAACGCCGGCGCCAGGGCAAAGGCGAGGAAGTAGAGCGCGTGATAGCCAAACAGCCCGCCCACGCCATGCGCCCAGGCGAGCGGCCCCTGGCGCAGCGCCGCGGCCTGCCCGCGCGCAAGCACCACGGCCAGCCCAACACCGCCGCCGATGGCGAAGCCCATGGCGGCAAGCTGCAGCGGCGGGATCCCGGCAGCCAGACGCGACAACAGAGCGAGGAAGGCCCAAAGGACCAGTGCGCCGCAGCCAGCGAGCGTCGCGGGGGACATGACGCGGCCCTAACCCCAGGCAGCACCTTTAACTTATTCGGCCGCCTTGGGCGCGTAGCCTAGGCCGCCTTGGTATTTCTCCGATGCTTCCGCGGGCAGGAATTCCGCTTCCATTTCGCGGATACGGTCAAAGCCGGCGAAGCCATGCAGATTGCCCATGGGGTGCTGCTTGAAGCGCGCATCATAGGCTGCTTCGGCCATAGGGCCTTCAGCCTTCAGCGTGGTCGCGAAATCATGTATCGCCATGATGGTGGCACGCATTGCTGCCCCCGGCAGAATGCAGGCGCGAATGCCAATCGCGGCCATTTCTTCCGCCGTGAAGCGCGGCGAAATGCCGGTCATGTTGTAAAACACGGGGCCTTTCACCACCTGGCAGATATGCGCGACCTCTTCCTTATCCTTCGGCCCTTCCACGAAGGCGAGGTCCGCACCCGCATCCAAAAACGCATTGGCGCGGGTGATGGCTTCTTCCACGGAACCGCCATGCGCACCGCGCGCATCAGTACGCGCGATGATCACAAAATCAGGGTCCAGCGCATCGCGCGTTTGGCAAGCGGCGCGGATTTTGAGCACCGCCTCATCCCGCGCAATCACCTCCCGCCCGGCCACATGGCCGCAGCGCTTCGGCGCCACCTGATCTTCCAAATGCATCCCCGCGACACCGGCGCGGATATATTCTTCCACCGTGCGCACCACATTAATGGCATTGCCAAAGCCCGTATCGGCATCGGCAATCAAAGGCGCGCGCACGGCTGAGGCGATCAATTTCGCATTCAGCGCCATTTCAGTCAGCGTAATCAGCCCCGCATCGGGCAGGCCGAGCAGATTGAGCGAGGTGCCATAGCCCGACATGTAAAGCGCCGGGAAACCCGCATGTTCCAGAATGCGGGCCGACATGGCGTTGAAGCAGCCCGGCAGGATCAGCGGCGCGGGTTCCTTCAACAACGCGCGCAACCTTGTGGTGGCGCGGGCTGGGCTTGCTTGACCAAGACGCATGAGCGTTTTCCTTATTTCAGCGGGAAGCCGAGGGAGCGCAGCGCCGCCTTCAGCCCATCGCGCCCACGCAGCGCACTGATGGAACCAATGCGCGAAATCACGCGCTGAGACCAATTGTCGGCGGCCATTTCATAACGCTCAGAATATTCCGCAAGCTTTTCATCATAGGAAGCGCGCAGTGCCTTTTCCTTGGTGGTGGAATAGGTTTCGTGATGCAGCACTGCTTCCTGAGACAAGCGCGGCTTCACCGCGCTTTCCTTGCCCGGCGCGGCATAGCCCACGCAAAGCCCAAAGACCGGGGCGGCACCTGGCGGCAGGCCAAGCATGGCAGCGACACGTGGTACATCATTGCGGAGCGCGCCGATATACAAGGTGGCGAGGCCCATGCTTTCGGCGGCAACCACGGCGTTTTGCGCGGCAAGCCCGGCATCAATCGCCGCAACCAGGAAGGTTTCCAGGAAGGGCATCCCGGCCAAGGAGACACCTTCCTGCTGACCGAGCCTTTCATTGCGCGAGACATCGGCGATGAAGACCAGGAAGATCGGGCATTGTTCGATATGCCGCTGCCCGCCCGCGATTTCCGCGAGCGCCTTGCGCTTTTCGGGGTCATTGACCGCGACCACCGACCAGGTCTGCAAATTGGAAGACGTCGCCGCCGATTGCGCTGCCGCGATCAGGGATTCCAGCGTGCCTTCGGGCAGCGCATCGGGCCGATAGCCGCGCACCGAACGGTGCGACAGCAAAAGGGCCATGGTGTCGTTCCAAGGGCCAATCTTGGGTTCGGCGCCGGCGCCGTAACGCGCGGTCAGGGCAGCCGCGGTCGGCAATTGCATACCATCCATTTGGGTAGTCCTTCTCAATGATGGGATCAGGTTAGGCCAGAATGGCGCGGCGGGAAATCACCCGGCCTGACGCCACCCCGCCGCCGGGTGAGGCGCCGCCAGCAAAGGCCCCGCGCCAAAGAGCTTTTCGCGGTAGGTGCCCGGCGTGTAAGCCTGCTTGTAGCGCCCGCGTTCCTGAAGCGCGGGCACCAAAAGCCGCACCACATCTTCCAGGCATTCGGGGGTGACAGTGCGCGACAGGTTGAAGCCATCCACATCCGCCTGATCCATCCAGGCGATGAGTTCCTCGGCCACTTCTTCAACGCTACCGATAATCGGCGGCTGGCGGCTGCCGAGCACCATGCGGTCAATCAAGGCGCGCTTGGTGGCGCGGGGGGTGGCGGCGCGGAGCGCTTCCACATTGGAACGGATGGCCTGGCTTTGGCCGGCTTCCGGCAATTCCTCATCCATGTCGAAACGCGCCAGATCAATGCCGAGTGAGGCGGAAGCATGCGCCAGCGCGCCTTCAATGCTGGCGTGCTGGCGATATTCGGCGAGCTTCGCCTCAGCCTCCGCCCGCGTGCGGCCAATGATCAATGTCGCGCCGACAAAGACCCGGACCGGGCGCGGCGCAGCGCGGGCGCGCAAATCGGCGACCAGCTTCGCGACATGCGGCTTCGGCCCGCCATTCAGAAAGACGCATTCCGCGTGCTGCGCGGCAAAGCCCCGCCCGCGATCCGAAGCGCCGGCCTGATACAGCACCGGCGTGCGCTGTGGAGAGGGTTCCACCAAATGCGGCGCATCCAGCCGATATTGCCGGCCTTGATGCGTGATGCATTTTACGCGCGCGGGATCGGCGTAAATGCCCGTGGCGCGGTCTCGCTTAACCGCATCGGCAGCCCAGGATTCCTCCCATAGCCGATAGAGGATTTCCATATATTCATCGGCCAGATCATAGCGATCATCATGCGCCATTTGCCTATCCAACCCCATGGCGCGCGCCGCACTATCCAGATAGCCGGTGACGATATTCCAGCCGATGCGCCCCTTGGTCAGATGATCCAGCGTGGAAAACCGCCGCGCCATCAGCGCTGGGCTTTCCCAGGCCAGGTTGCACGTCACGCCAAAGCCAAGGTTGCGTGTGGCCGCCGCCATGGCGGGCACAATCAGCATGGGGTCCAGCAGCGGCACCTGCACGGCATTCCTGATAGCCGCATCGCCATTGCCGCCATGCACATCATAAATGCCCAAGACATCCGCCAGAAACAGCCCATCAAACAGGCCTTCTTCCAAAAGTCGCGCGAGGCCCATCCAGTAATCGAGCGAAAGATAGTCAGCCGAGCGATCCCGCGGATGGGTCCACATGCCCTGCTGGATATGGCCGACACAGGCCATATCAAAGGCATTGAAGCGTATTTCGCGCGTCATAGCCCAAGCCCAGGGATCAACAAGGCTTCCAGCACGCGGCGCCGATTGCCATCAATCACCACCGCCTTGCGCGCCTTCAAATCAAAGCCAATGCCCACCGCTTCCGCCGCGGCCACCGGAGCACCCGTCACGCCATCATGCAGCAAATGCGTCCAGGTGGTGGTTTTCTCCCCCAACGCGCGCAGCCCGCTATGGATAATCAGCAAATCCCCCATCCGCATTGGTTGCAGATAGACCAGCCGATATTCCAAGGCCGCGCTGCCAATGCCTTCCTCCCGCGCGCCGAGTTCTTCCGAGCCACGAAAGCGCAGATTGGGCACGCCATCCCAGATGCGCGCAATCACCACATCCGGGCGCATCAGCCCGGCGCGGTCACAATCTTCGGCCCGGATGGCACCCAGATGCGCCTCAGTCAGACCCATGGCCTTGGTGGCGGCAAGGTCGGGCGGCATGCGGATGGGGTCAAAGGGCAGGCCGCGCGGCCCGGCATGATCCGGCAGCGTCACCGCCAGGCTCGCGATTTTCTCATCCAGCCCCACCGGCAAGGGCAGAACCTCGCCCGAGACAGGGTCCCGCAATTCAATATCCGAAACCAGCGCCGCCGCCGCTACGCCGGTGCCGCTATTGCGGATTTCGGCATAGACGCGCAACCGATCCCCTTGCCGCGCCACGACGCCACCGAAAATCGTGAAAGCCGTGCCCGCCGCCATTTCACGCAAAAAGCGAATATGCTGATCAACCGGGGCAAAAAAGCCGCGATCCGGCATGATGCCGAGCGCCAAGCCCAGCCAGCCCATCCCATCCCCCGCCCGGGCAAGGTAATGGCGCACATTCATATGCCCCATCACATCGCATTCGCCGCTTTGCACGCTGCCCTTGCCAATCACGATCATCCTGGGGTCCCCTTTGTCGCCCGCAGAACACCCTGCCCGGCCTTTCCACGCAACCCACCGGGGCTTGAGCCCGCCCAAAACTCGGCGCAGCATACCCCCAAGCAAAAGGAAGGAAGCACACCATGGATGTCGGTATTTTCAACCTCATGGGTTATCGCAATCGCGGCGTGCCCACGGCCTCGATCTATGACCAGACCATCGCCCAGGTGAAGGCCGCGGAAGCCGCCGGCTTCAACATCGCCTGGTTCGCCGAGCATCACTTCTCCAACTACTGCGTCTGCCCATCGCCGCTGATGATGCTCGCGCGGCTGGCGGGCGAGACCTCACGCATCAAACTCGCTTCCGGCGTTGTGATCGTGCCGCTGTACCACCCTTCCCGCCTGATCGCCGAAATCGGCATGGTGGATTCGCTGACCCATGGGCGGCTCGTCCTCGGCGTTGGCAGCGGGTACCAGCCTTATGAGTTTGAACGCTTCGATGCATCCCTTCAGGAAGCGCCGCACCGCTTGTTGGAAGTGATGGCCATGATGGAAAAGGCCTTTGGCGGCGAGACCTTCTCCCACGAAGGCGAATACTATTCCCTGCCGCAAACCCACATCGCCCCCCGCCCCGCCGGCAAACTGCCGGAGATTTGGGTGGCCGGCGACAACCCCGACCTGCATCGCTACGCAGCCCAACGCGATTGCGTGGTGATGGTCACCCCCCGCCACTTCACCCCTGCCCTTTTGGCCGCTGCGCGCCGGCGCTTTGAAGATATTTGGCGCGCCGCCGGCAAATCGCCCGAGGCGTTGCGCTTCGGCGCCATGCGCCCCTTCTGCGTGACGGATGACAAGGCCGAAGCCATGGCCTTCCTGGAGAATGCCCGCTGGCAAATCCGCCTATCCCAAAGCCTGCGCCGCAAGGAACAGGAAATGGATGGCGGCCTGCTGGTGGAAAAAACCTGGGAAGGCGAGCCAAGCCTGGAAGAAATGGGGTCCTTCATGCTGGTGGGGGACGCCGATACGGTGGCCGCCCGCATGGCCGCCGAAATCCGCGCCGCCAGCCCCTGCCATTATCTGCTGCAAATGCAAATCGGCGACCTGCCGCCCGCCATCGCCATGAACACCATCAAGGCCTGGCAGAGCGCCATCCGCCCCCGCCTGGAACGCGAATTCGGCCCGCTGGAGCGGATTGGGGTGCCGGTGCCGGTTGCGGCCTGAAGCATTTTCAAGCCAGGTGGCTTCACCTGGCGACTCGGAAAATGCGACCAAATAAGGGGGTTAGAGGCTGGCTGCCGCATGCATGCGGCGGGCAGGCTCTAATTATCTGCTTGACCCCCAGCCCCGCGATTTGACACTATTTCAGGCGTGGTGACGCTTACGCCAGTCAGTCGCGGGGATGAGGATACGCTCTGGGCCGTTGTGGCAACCGTGGGGCGCAAAAGCCGCGTGGCCGAGGTTTTCCGTTCCCGCTCCGCCGCACTGAACGACCGAGACTGGCGCGACCAACAAGTGCGCGCCTACGCCGATTGGCTGATCCGCGCCAAACAACCCGTGCCACATTATTCGGTGACACCCATCAAACGATCCGACCTGCCCCGGAAATGGACGCCATTGCCGGCACTCGGGTTTTTGCGGGGGCAGATGGTTTAGGGGGATGATGAGCCATCCCTGGTTTGACTGAGGCTATTCAACCAAACTCAATGCTACGCAAAGCTAGCCTCAAATGCACTCACCTTCAGGGGACTACTGTCGCTGGGCATTCACAGCGCCATCCTTCCGTTCATATTGATTCTCGGACAACTTGCATCCCGCAGGGCGATTATGGCAAACTTCAAGCTTCATGGATGCAATTTCCATTGGATTGTGAAATCCGAACCGTTGGTGAGAGACAGCTTGACGATGAGAGACAGCAAGCAAGGACGCTGGCTGATCCTGAACGAGAATGGACAGCACGTATCCATTGGTCAGCAAAACGCCCCCTCATCCGAAGACCTTGCAGCAATAGAGGCGAAGCTCTCTGCGCAAGGTCTTTCCGGATGGTTGGTACGCATGGAAGGCGATTACTACGCTAAACCGAATAAAGTCGAGTTGAAGGCGATCAAGCCATTATGCGCGCCGCGCGTACCATTCGCAGACGCGTCCTGTCTGTTTTTCGCAGCGCGCCAAAAACGGCTTGAACCTTTGAATTAGACATCTTCAGCAGCAGGGTTTTATTTTTTCCAGTCTTGCGAATATTTCCCCAACCACTCCACCCATTCATCACATGGCTCGTCAATTGGCGCGATGGTCCGCCGTTCCTGAAAAAGACAGCCGGCGAACGCTAGAAGCCAATCAACATGCAACGTCCCATGAGCGCGCGATAAGCGTACCGACTGTTTTTCAACCCATTCGTCGAAACTCAAAATTTCTACACTAATGTCATGCAAGGCGTTTATTTCTTCAATTCGCGCCTTTATGTCATTCTTCAAATTAATTTTTTTGTTTGTGACAAAGCCGGCTTTCTTTGTTTCAGGATGATCCTGTAATTTCTCATTCAACTCTTCCAGTTCATCAAAAAGATCCGATTTCCCGTATTTGGCGTCCCACGCCTCTTCGATGGCCAAGCCACCGGCACGAGTGAGAATTTCAATATCACCAACGTTACCATGCTTTTTGTTCGCAGACCTCATCTGCGACAAAGGTTTCAAAGAGCCGCCGAAAATCTTCGCTTCATGCAGAACTTGAAAAAAACTGTGCGTCGCGACTTCGAACAGTCTGGCAGATCGAGGTGCCGCATCAATAAAGGACAAAACGAACCGCCTAGCGTCAGAAAGGTTTTCAATCTGAGCAAGGGCTTGATCCAGATGCGTTCTTGTAGACTGAACCGTCGCATGAAAAACAGTAGTCCTGTTGAACAGCATTGAGATAAGACGCTTGAGCGCCATCTCTGCGTCAAGTTGACGATCTTCAATCAAATCAACCAGTTCAAGCCACTCATGACGCGCCCCCCTAATCGCCGCTTTATACAGTTTGCTGTAGGGATAATTCTCGGCCAGCGACCGCGTCATCATGAACCCATCAGCATTGAGTTTGAGTAGACCGAATTCGCGCAGCGTCGGTGTGATGTAGTTCTTGTCCAACACGCGCATCGGAATCCCTTCAGCCCAAGAAAAGTTATCCCCGCCGCCACCGGATTTGTGGAGGCGGATACTTTGCTCTGGCACGATAGCCTTGATGCACATTTGCAGGACCATGATCCCAACAATTGCGCGACCAACTTCACTCGTTACCGAGTTCACAAGTTTTGATAAAAGCTGGTAATGAGGTTCAGTGATTGCCTCAATTGGCGACTGTAGGTTCCGACAAGACACAATTAGATTTCTTAGATAGTTGTTTTCTAGCTCAGACTTTATTCTCTGAAGTCGCTCCTTTGCTTCCGTAGACGGTTCCCCTTCTAAAAACTCCTGGCTTTCGCCATCTTCTTTAACCAAAACTGAGTGACGCTTGTAGACTTCGAGCCTTGGCTTCGCCAGTTCATCTTTTTCAGAAAGCATTCTCGACTCCATTTTTTTTCTCAGTTGTACACTGAGTGGGGTTAGAGTGGGAAAAGAGTACGGGTACAGATAAGAGCCTTTGGGAATCTGCTGGTTAGTGTGGGCATTACGAGCTTCGTAACCGAAGCTCCGCAACCATACTGCCAAAGGAAGAATATCGTCGACACTGACACCCCACAAGGAAGCAAGAGTAAATTCGTCGATTATCTCGCGAGTACCAATACCCTCAATTATTTTGCCCAGGATTGCCCACTTAAGACCGAGGTTTTGGTGAAAGATCATCCTTCCATGAAACCTCGGGGCATACTGATAATACTCGCAAAGCTGTACGAGATCAGCCTTCACACCTTGTTTTGATAGTTCAAATTCGAATGCCTTCCATAAACCAACGAAAACGTCCCGTTCACCGTTGAACCCTTTCAATAGAACCGTAGTATCGCCTAAGGCCCAGTTGCGTGCCGGAATTCCACGGAGACTTATCTCAAATAGTGGCCGCTTCGTCGCAGCGCTTGAAGGCAGAACGGCTTCAAAAATCCACGTTCTTTCTTCAACTTCGACCTTGATTCGTAGTGGGCCGCGGCCACGTGTCCAGGCGAAGTCGTCGCCTAAGGTGGCTTCATACTCGTATTGAATGTTTTCCTTGGCGATGGCGGGTTTGGCAGTGGGCATAGCAGCAGCGGCAGTTGCACGATAAATTTTTGTTCGTTCTCGTTTCCGAGTACGAAAGCCTAACTGCGCTCCTTCGCGAAGGGTCGGTAGCCCAGCAGGCAATACGACCCCAAAAACTTGCGAAAGGATACTCACCGCGAGAATCCGACCGATTTGAGGCGGAACTGAGTTTCCTATTTGGTGGATAGCCACCTGCCGTTTACCGTTGACCTCATATGAATCGGGGACAGTTTGGAGCCTCTTCAATTCGGCAATACCGAATGCTCTATTATCCCAATGGAATGGTCCAGTATATTGGCCTCCTTGTGCCTTAAGCGTACGAATCGGGAAATCAGGGTGCGCTTTGTACAAGAAATCAGAGAATTTTGATCGCCACGCGAAGATTGGGTTGGGGTGATTCATTTCTTCCGAAAAAAAACTGTAATTCAGTCCTGGCGGTATCTCGTTAAGTAAATGACCATACCTCCCGCGCAACTTAAAGTCCCGCTCATTTTCAGAGAGCGTACTATTGGCGATCGCCTGCGCTGCGGATACAAATGGAAGTTGATCGGTGGAATCGGGTCCATGGGTCGGGGCTGGAAACAGGTACTGCCCTTCACGCCGACCGACGATGAACATGCGTTCCCTGTGTTGCGGTACGCCGTAATCAGCTGCATCCAGAATTCGCGAAGTAATGGTGTAACCGGCCGCAGCAAAGGCCATCTGTATCTCTGCCCAAGCCTTCCCACCTTCTGCACCGGTTATACCGTAAACATTTTCGAATAAAAAACCGCTTGGTTGGAGTATCTTTAGTAGCCGTACATACTCCTGGAACAGTACACCTCGTTCATCCTGGGTTCCCGCAACACCTGCGACCCGGCGTCCCGCAGCAGAAAAGGATTGGCACGGCGGACCGCCGATTATAAAATCAACTTTGTAGTCTTTAGCTGGCTGGAACTCGCGTATGTCGCCGCAAATGACCTGAGTGCCCTCAAGATAGCGCCCTGAACCGACGTTGGCACTAAGCGTCGCAGCGAAGCGTTCCTCAATTTCGACAGCATGCGATATGCTGAAACCGGCGTCATGAAAAGCTATGTCTAGCCCCCCCATTCCGGAAAACAGGCTCAAGGTTTTTACCGGGCGAGTTATTGCTGCCCTTGCCCAATCCCTAAGTCCGTCTCCGAAACGGTCAGCCCAATTTCCCTCAAGTACGACACCTATGCTATCGCAAAACTTCCGAAAGCTCTCAGTTGCTTCAGAAATACTAGGGTTTTCGAACAAATTAGCTTGTTGATCTTTTTGTGAGTCAGTCACCTTTTGCTTCTTTCCTGCGAGCTTGTAAAAATGTTTTCACGGCACGAAAGAAAATAAGTCGCCACTCAGCGGCTTCCCTCGTTTAGATCACCGCGCGAATTGGAAAACAAAAAAGCAGCCGCCTTCTTCTACCTGGTGGCGTTTTGCAGACGCACTCGCTATCCATTTCTTGCATTTTCATCCCCTGCGCAGCCGAATTTCGTCGGGCAAAACGTCTGCGAGTCACTAACCAAACCTAGCGGTCCCGATTCGAAGTGATGTGAAGATACCTCAAACCGGCTTTTCCGGCACCGTCAGGTAGTTCACCCCCGTCTCACCCCCCAATAACAAACCCCAAACGCCGCCAAGCCCCCCAGCACTGAAGCCGCCACATAAACCACCGCCAACCACGGCGCCCTTTCCCACAGCACGCCGGTTTCCAGTGAAAAGGCGGAAAAGGTGGTAAAACCGCCAAGCAGGCCCGTCACCAGCAATAGCCGCGCCTCACCGGAAATACCCAGCGCGCCAAACACGCCAATCAGCGCGCTGCCCACGATATTCACCGCCAGCGTCCCCCAGGGAAAGCCCGCGCCAAACAGCACCAATCCAGCGTGGGAAACCACGTAGCGCAGCACGGAACCCGCGGCACCGCCCAAAGCCACCAGCAGCAAGGACAAGGGCGAAAATGCTGTGCCCATCAGCGTTTCCTTTTGCGGCGGAGCTCCGCAAAGCGTGCCAAACGCTCGGCAATTGCGGCCTCAGCCCCGCGATCGGTCGGGCGATAGAAAACGCGCCGGCCCATTTCCTCGGGGAAGTAATCCTGGCCGGAAAAGCCCCCCTCCGCCTCATGGTCATAGGCATAGCCGGCGCCATAGCCAATTTCCTGCATCAGTTTCGTCGGCGCATTCAATATGTGCTTGGGCGGCATCAGGCTGCCGGTTTCCCGCGCGGCGCGCATCGCCTCATTAAACGCCTGATACACCGCGTTGGATTTCGGCGCGGTCGCCAAATGCACCACAAGCTGCGCCAGCGCCAATTCGCCTTCGGGTGATCCCATCCGCTCAAAGGTTTCCCAGGCGGCGATGGCAAGCGGCAGCGCACGCGGGTCTGCCATGCCGATATCCTCGGCCGCGAAGCGCGTGAGGCGCCGGGCGATGTAACGCGGGTCCTCGCCCCCCGTCAGCATGCGCGCAAACCAGTAAAGCGCCGCGTCGGGGTCTGATCCGCGCATGGATTTATGCAGCGCGGAGATCAGGTTGTAATGTTCCTCGCGGTCCTTGTCGTAAAGTGCGGCCCGTTTCGCGAGCAAGGCTGAAAGCCCGGCCGGATCAAGCGGCGGGGTGGCTTCGGGCAGGGCGAATAATTGCTCGGCCATGTTCAGCCCGTAGCGGCCATCGCCATCCGCCATGGCGCGGAGCGTGGCGCGCGCTTCGGGCGCAAGTGGCAGGGCGCGGCCCATCAGCGCTTCGGCGCGGGTCAGCAGCAATTCAAGCGCGGCATCATCCAGGCGCTTCAGCACAAGCACCTGGCAGCGGGACAGAAGGGCGCCGTTCAGCGCGAAGGATGGGTTTTCCGTGGTGGCGCCAACCAGAGTCACGGTGCCGTCTTCCACCACGGGCAGAAAGCCATCCTGTTGCGCGCGGTTGAAGCGGTGGATTTCATCCACGAAAAGCAGCGTGCCTTGGCCGTTGGATTTGCGCGCGCGGGCTTCCTCAAAGGCGCGCTTCAAATCGGCGACGCCGGAAAACACGGCAGAAAGCGCCGTGAAGCGCAGCCCCGCGGCTTCGGCCAGCAAGCGCGCGATGGTGGTTTTGCCCACGCCTGGCGGCCCCCAAAGGATCAAGGAAGCGAGCGACCCGCGCGCCAACATGCGCGAAAGGCTGCCTTCTTCGCCCAGCAGATGATCCTGCCCGACCACTTCGGCCAATGTCGCCGGGCGCAGCCTATCCGCCAGCGGGCGCACGCCTTCCGCCGGCGATGTGGTGGCTTCCGACGCGCCGAACAGGTCAGGGGTGGCGGGGGCGCGGGCCATGGGGCGGTTCAGCGGATCGCCAACGCATTGCCGGGGCTGCCAATGCCGCCGCGATGGTTCAGGGGGGCGGCGGTGAAAAACGCCGTGAAGCGGCCGGAGCCAGCGCTATCCTCGGCGAGCGCTTCAAAATCAAAGAACTCGCCCAGGCAAAGGCCAAGCCGCGCGATGGCGAGATGGAGCGCGGGCTTCCAGGGGAAGATCGGCCAGGCCTCGACCGTTGGGTTATCGGCGGCGACGGCGGCAATGCCCTGGTCCCACAGGAAGCGCCACATGCCTTCCCCGCCATCAAGGCCGGAATAATCCCGCGCGCCGGCTTCGCCTTGGATCAGCAAATGCCGCGCATCGGCGTCCGGCGCGGCGCGGAAGGCCGTAAGCCAGCCGGTCCGCACCAGCAGGATATCGCCGGGGCGGAGCGCTACACCCTGCGCGGCAAGGCAGGCGGCAAGGTCTTCGGCGGTGGCGCGTCGCCCGCCCATCGCACCCCAATCGCGCCCGGTACGCGCAAAATGTCGCGCCAAATCTACCAGCACCGCGCGCCCGGCGATGCCATGCGCGAGTGCCTTATCTATGCCGTTGCGGCTTTGCGGCCCATGCACAATGGAAGAAAGCGGCGCGTGATTGTAGAAACCATGCGTGGCATCAGCGAAATGCGAAAGCCCATCCCACTGCGTGCTACCTTGCAGCCAAAAGCCATCCAGCTTGTCATCGCGCGTGATGCGGCCGGGGTGTTCTTCTTTCACCATCACCGGCGTGGGTGCCGCGCGGCGGCGATGCGCCCCTTCATGTGCGGCGCCGAAGGGCTCGTCCAAGGGCAGGTTCACATTGAAGCGGCGGCCTTCGCGGATTTCATCGCGGGCAGCGGCGACGGTGGCGTCCGTAATGCGGTTCAGCGTGCCGATCTGGTCATCCGGCCCCCAAACGCCCCAGGAAAGCGGCAGGCCGGTGGGATCGCCCTCTGGGCGCGGAAGGTCATGATAGCGCGGTGGAGTCTTCATGCCCGTAGTCTAGCGCCAAGCGGCGCCGCGCATCACCCCTGGCTTGACGCGCCCTGCCCACGCCCGCACATCGGAGGCCAAGATAAGGAACGCTGCCCATGAAACTGTCTCGCCGAGCACTGCTTGCCGCCGCTGCCCTGCCCATGCCTGCCTTGGCGCAGGCCCGGAGCATCCGGCTTGTGGTGCCCTTCGCCGCCGGTGGGGCGGCAGATTCGGCGGCACGCACCTTAGCACCCCGGATGGCGGAACGGCTGGGTGCGACGATTGTGGTGGAAAACCGCACCGGCGCTGGTGGTTCCATCGGCGGCGCGGAAGTGGCGCGCGCGGCACCCGATGGCGCGACTCTGCTGTGGGATGCGTCGTCGCATATCGTGAACCATGCGCTGCTGCGCGGCCTTTCCTTCGATTACGCCACGGCCTTCACGCCAATCAGCATGGCAACCAGCTTCCCGCAGGTGATCGCCGTGAAGGCGGATTTCCCCGCGCACGATCTGGCGGGCTTCATCGCCGCCGCCAAGGCTCGGCCTGGCGCGATCAGCATGGGCACGCAGGGCAATGCCACCGCGGGGCATCTTGGCCTTGTGCAATTCGCCCGCGCCGCCGGCATCGACGTAATCCACGCCCCTTATCGCGGTGGCGCGGATGCCGCGCGCGACCTCGCGGGCGGTAATCTGGATGGCGTTTTCATCACCGCCCTTTCCGCCGGCCCGGTGGTGGATAGCGGGCGGGCGCGCTTCCTGGCCGTTGCCAGCGCCGCGCGCCTGGCTGCGCGGCCCGAGGTACCCACCATCGCCGAGAGCGGCTTCCCAGGCTTTGATATTAGCGAATGGGTGGGGCTTTTCGCCCCCGCCGGCACCCCTGCCCCTATGATCGCCCGCCTGCATGAGGTATTGGCCGCAAGCGTGGCTGAGCCCGAAGTGCGCACACGCCTGGCCCAGCTTGGTGCCGTGCCGGTCGGCAGCGCGCCCGCCGATTTCACGCGCTTCGTGACCGAAGGCCGCGCCGCCATGACCGTACTGGTCCGCGAAGCCAATATCCGTGTTGAATAAAAGGGCGGCCCTTGCCCTGCTGGCGCTGCTTGGCGCCGCCCCCGCCCGCGCCATGGACCCCGATATCATGAGCGTCATCGGCCAGCCCGTGCTTTCGCTCGCGCAGCGCCCGGAAGTGGGCGTGGTACTGCGCCCAGCCAGCGGCGGGCATCGCGGCGCGATTGCGGAAGCGCTGCGCGAACCGGGCCCACCCGTTGGTGTGGTGGATGGCCAATACCTGCATGGCTATGGCTGCAACCCCGAAGGCTGCCGGGTTCGGGGCATTTTCCTCGCCTGGGATTTGAAGGGCGAGAGGATGTTCATGCTGCTGACAGAAGAAGGCCGCGTGCGGGCCTCCATCCCGCCCGACCCGCGCGCCTGGCCGCGTGAACTCAGCGCCCCGCTTACGGGCTTCGCGCCCGCTTTGGCCGAGGCAATCGGCAAAAGATAAACGAAAAAAGGCGGCCCCCGACAAGGACCGCCTTTGCTTTTGGGCAGAAGAAAGCGTCAGCTTTCCGCCGCTTCTTCTTCCGCCACTTCCGGCTTCGGCCCGCTATCAAGGCCCTTGGCGCCCGGGTTGCGATCCACCAATTCAATCACCGCCATATCGGCCGCATCGCCATAGCGCATGCCGGCCTTCAGCACGCGGCAATAGCCGCCGGGCCGCGCCGTGTAGCGCTCAGCGATTTCGCCGAACAGCTTCGCCACCACCGCTTCATCGCGGATCTGCGACAGCGCCTGACGACGCGCATGCAGGCCACCGCGCTTGCCGAGTGTAATCAACCGCTCAACATAAGGGCGCAATTCCTTGGCCTTG
>CALRPR020000067.1:0-20483 GCA_943370125.1 Allobosea thiooxidans
AGCATGACGCCGGGACTCTGTCCTGAGCGAGCCGGCAGGGCCAAAAAATCGCTGAAATTGGCCAGGTTCAGGCGCAGGCAGCGTTGAAAATATACTCGCGCGCCAAAATTACGACGCTCAATGACAGCTTTTCAGCAGCCTGCTAGAGCGTGTTGCGTTCACATGGGTTCACGCAACCCGCTCTACATCGTTGTTTTTCGAGCATCTTCACACGTTCAGATGATTCCATCTGAACGTGATCTGCTCTAAACGGCGAGGATTACCTGCCGCCTTCCTCCCGCAGGATTTCCAATTCCAACCAGCGGGTTTCAGCCTGCTGCAAACCGGCCTGCGCCACGCCAAGCGCGCTGGTCGCCTTTGCGAAGCCAGCGGCATCGCGCGCATAAAACGCCGGATCGGCGATGCGCTTTTCAAGTGCTGTGATTTCCGCCGCAAGCTTTTCCATCCGCGCCGGCAGGGTTTTCAATTCATGCTGTTCCACCGCGCCCAAGCCCTTTTTGCGCAAGGCTGGTTTGGCTGAAACTGCCGCCTCTCGCTTCGCTGCCGGCGCCTGCTTTTCAGCGGCGCGCGCCCGTACGCCATGGCCGCGCTGCGCCACCATGTCGCTATAGCCGCCGGCATATTCCTGCCAGCGCCCCGCCTCTTCAAAGGCAATCACGCTGGTGACACAACGGTCAAGGAAATCGCGATCATGGCTCACCAACAGCACCGTGCCGGCGTAATCCGCGATCAGTTCCTGCAATAGATCGAGTGTTTCAAGGTCCAGATCATTGGTGGGTTCATCCAGCACCAGAAGATTGGACGGTTTGGCGAAGGCGCGCGCCAGCATCAGCCGGCCGCGTTCTCCGCCGGAAAGCGCGCCAAGCGGCGTGCGCGCCTGTTCCGGCGTGAACAGAAAATCCTTCATATAGCCAAGCACATGCCGAGGCGCGCCCCCCACATGCACCATATCGCCGCGCCCTTCAGTCAGCGCTTCCGCCAGCGTCACTGCGGGATCAAGTGCGGCGCGGCGCTGATCCAGCCCCACCATTTCACTCCCCGCGCCGAGCAAGACCTGCCCCGCATCCGGCGCCAGCGTGCCGATCAGCATATTCAACAGCGTCGTCTTACCCGCGCCATTGGGCCCCAGAATACCCACGCGATCACCGCGCATGATTCGCGTTGAAAACCCCGTGACGATCGGGCGATCACCAAAGGATTTGCTGATGTTATCAGCGGCGATCACCAGATTACCGGACCCGCCAGCCTCGGTCGCGGCCATGCTCACACGCCCGGGCGCGCTGCTGCGCTCTCGGCGCCTGGTGCGCAAAGTTTGCAGGTTTTCGAGCCGCCTTACGTTGCGCTTGCGCCGCGCGGTCACGCCATAGCGCAACCAATGTTCTTCGCGCACGATTTTGCGCGCAAGCTTATGCGCATCGCGTTCTTCTTCTTCCAGCACCTGGTCGCGCCAGCCCTCAAATGCGCCAAAGCCCTGTTCCAGGCGGCGCGTGGTGCCGCGATCCAGCCAGACCATGGCGCGGGAAAGCCCTTCCAGAAAGCGCCGATCATGGCTGATCAGGACCAGCGCCGATGCACTCGCCGCCAGTTCCGCTTCCAGCCATTCAATCACCGGCAGGTCGAGGTGATTGGTCGGTTCATCCAGCAACAAAATGTCAGGTTCTGGCGCTAGTGCACGGGCTAAAGCGGCGCGGCGTGCTTCTCCCCCCGAAAGCGCGGCAGGCGCTTCCGCGCCGCTCATCCCAAGGCTTTCCAGCAAATAGCGCGCACGATACGCATCATCCGCCGGGCCAAGCCCTGCTTCGACATAGGACATCACATCGGCGAAACCGGAAAGATCAGGTTCCTGATCCAAAACGCGCAGCGTGGCGCCTGGTTGCAGAAAGCGCGTGCCGCCTTCCGGTTCGATCAGCCCGGCGGCAATCTTCAGCAGCGTTGATTTGCCCGAGCCATTCCGCCCGACCAGCGCCAGCCTTTCGCCAGGCGCCACGGAAAGCGAGGCGCCATCCAATAGCCGCGTGGTACCAAAACCCAGGCGGATATCCTGCAGGATCAGAAGCGGGGGTGCGGCCATCAGCTACCCCGCAAAGGGGTCGCGCATCATGATGGTGTCGTCACGCTCGGGGCTGGTGGAAAGCAGCACCACGGGGGCTTCCACCAATTCCTCGATCCTGCGGATGTATTTCACGGCCTCGGCCGGCAATTCGGCATAGGAACGGGCACCGCGGGTGGAACCGGGCCAGCCCGGCATGACCTCGAAAATGGGTTCCGCTGCCGCTTGCGCGCGTTGCCCCGTGGGCAGGCGCTTCATGATCTGACCATTCACAGTGTAGCCAGTGCAGATCTTCAATTCGGCCAAGCCATCCAGCACATCAAGCTTGGTCAGCACCAGGCCCTGCACGCCTCCCACCTTCACCGCCTGCCGCACCATACAGGCATCAAACCAGCCGCAGCGGCGGGGGCGGCCGGTGACGGTGCCGAATTCATGGCCGCGTTCGCCCAAGCGCTTGCCGATCTCATCATGCAATTCGCTCGGGAAAGGGCCGGAACCCACGCGTGTTGTGTAAGCCTTGGCAATGCCCAGCACGAAGCCAATTGCGTCCGGCCCAACGCCCGCCCCGGCGGCGGCATTGCCGGCAACCGTATTGCTGCTGGTGACATAGGGGTAGGTGCCGTGATCCACATCCAGCATCACGGCCTGAGCACCTTCGAACAGCACGCGCTTTCCACTGCTGCGCGCTTCATCCAGGCGTTCCCAGATCGCTTCCGAGAAGGGCAGCAGCTTTGGCGCGAGCGCGAGCAAGCTATCCAGCAGCGCCTGTTTTTCGAATTCCGGCGCCCCCAGGCCACGCAGCAGCGTGTTGTGATGGCGCAGCAATTCATCAAGCTTGTCGGACAGCGTTTCCGGTTCCGCCAGATCGCACAAGCGAATCGAGCGCCGCGCTACCTTGTCTTCATAGGCAGGTCCAATGCCGCGCCCTGTGGTGCCGATTTTCGCATCGCCCCGCGCCGCTTCGCGTGCCTTATCGAGTGCCGGATGCAGCGGCAGGATCAGCGGCACATTATCGGCGATGCGCAGATTCTCGGGCGTCACGGAAAGCCCCTGCGCCGTCACCTTCGCGATTTCGGCCAGCAGCGCTTCGGGGTCCAGCACCACGCCATTGCCGATAATGCCAAGCTTGCCGCGCACCACACCGGATGGCAGCAAGGAGAGTTTGTAGGTCTGATCGCCCACCACCAGCGTATGGCCGGCATTATGCCCGCCCTGGAAGCGCACCACGATATCCGCGCGGGAGGCAAGCCAATCAACAACCTTGCCCTTGCCTTCATCGCCCCATTGGGCACCGATCACGGCGACATTGGCCATGGTTCTAACCTTTCCGAGGCAGCGCCACAGCGCGCCCTTCCTGAAGCACATGAGAACAACGCAGGCTTTCGGGCGTATCTTCCGCCGAAAGCGCCGCAACAGTAACAAAACCTTCCGCGCGCATCGCCGCACCATCGGCGCCGAGCGGGATGAAAAGCCGCGCCGGTTCTGCGCTGCGCGGTGCCGCGCGCAATACCGCATCCGGGTAAAGTGTCATGCCCGTGGCTGGTTCGCCGTTGTGGGAGATATAACGCCCACCACGCGCCAATTCCCCGCCAAGTCCCGGGCCATAAAGAGTGAAGGCAACACCCGTGTGGTAGCGAAAGCCGCGAAACTCCACGGGGTCGAGCGTGATGCGAAGCCCCGGCGCCCGGCGCGCAATGGCGGCAATGATCGCCGCGGCATCATTGGCGAGCGCGCGTGCGGCAGAGGGCAGTTCCGCTTGTTGCAAGGCAGCAAGCGCAGTCTCGGCAGGGCCGGAAGCCGCCATCAGCGCGGGCAAGGCCTGCAATAGGGCGGCACCCGAATCGCGCACCGCCGCCGCCACCGCCGCGCTATCCTTGCGGTCCAGCGCGCGGGCTAGGCTGGCGCGGAGCGGAGCGGCCAGTGCGGCGGTATCGAGCAAAATGGGGGTCAGGCTGGGCAGGGTCACATCCAGGCTGACGGGTGCGACGCCAATCGCCGCCAGCGCTTCCACGGCAACAATCGCCACTTCCGCATCGGCTTCAATGGCATCACTGCCGATCACTTCAATCCCGGCCTGGGGAAGCTGGCGTTCGGGCGCCAATTGCGTGCCGCGTACGCGCAGTACCTGGCCCGCGTAGCAAAGCCGCAAGGGGCGCGGCTCGGCAGCAAGGCGCGTCGCGGCAATGCGCGCTACCTGAGGCGTAGTATCGGCGCGCAGGCCCATCATGCGTTGGCTGACCGGGTCCATCAGACGAAAAGTCTGATCCGCCACCGCGGCGCCCGAGCCCGTCAGCAGGCTGTCTTCAAATTCCAATAGCGGCGGCTTGACGCGTTCATAGCCATGCTGGGCGAAGGCGGCCATCATGGCTTCCACCAAAGCAGCCTCCCGCGCCGCATCGGGCGGCAGCAGATCGGCGAAGCCGGCGGGCAGCAGGGCGGGATTGGGTAAATCTTCGGTCATGAGCGAGGGCAGGGTTTGGCAGGGGTGGCGCGGCTCGGCAAGCCCTGCCGTCACCCTCAGCCCGATCGGGGGGAATCACTCCCGCGATCGGGGCTCAGCATTTCCGCATGCCCATGGCCTGAGCCGGTCAGGTAGGCATATAGCTGATGCGCACCTTCATAGGTCATTTCAATGCCGATCCAGGCAATGAGCGCGACGCCTGCATAGGCAATCCAACGAAACTTGGCGAGCAGCCGGGCGATGATGGAAGCGGCCACCCCCATCAGGATGATGGAAACAGCCAGCCCCAGGATCAGCATGGGCATATTGCCGCGCGCGATGCCCGCAATCGCGAGTACGTTATCGAGCGACATGGAAACATCGGCGATCACAATCTGCTTCAGCGCCTGCATCATGGATTTGCCGCCGGCGCCGTCCTCATGGCCCTCGGGGTCCTCCTCCTCGGCCTTTTCGTCGCGCAATTCCTTGAAGAAGCCATAGGCGATCCACAGCAGCAAAAGCCCGCCAATCAGCAATAGCCCGGGCACTTCCAGCAGATAGACCGCGAAGATGGAAAAGATGATGCGCAGGACGGTGGCGAAGAGCATGCCAAACAAAATGGCGCGGGAGCGTTGCGCGGCCGGCAGCCCAGCCGCCGCCAAGCCGATCAGGACCGCATTGTCGCCAGACAGCACAACATTGGCGAACATAATCTGGCCGAAGGTGGCCAGATTGAAGTTTTCCAGAATGGTCGAAAAATCCATTTTAACGCTCCGGGCAAACAAACCCGAAGCCACGCATAACTACTATGCGCCGCTCAGGCCTGCCCCGGCAGCGCAGATAGTAACGGGATAACTGTGGGGCGTGAAGCCCCGCAGGTCAGCCATGGGCGGCAGATGAACCGCGCCGCGCTTGCCGAACCACATCGGCCACGAAGGCGGCGATGCCGGTATAGACAATAAGTTGCAGAAAAGTGACGCCGACCCACAGCCAGACCGGGAAGACCCCGGGCAAGGCAAGGAAGCCAAGCGGCAGGAACAGATAAGCATAGGCCTCAGCCACCTGCTGGGTAACCTGTTGTGTTCCTTCATAAATCATCATGCCTGCGACATACAGGATGATGAACAGGCCCACCCAGGCAATCCAGCGATGCTTATCGAGTAAGCGCGCGATCAACGTCGCCGCAACCCCCATCAGCACCACGGAAACCGCGAGCCCAATGATCAGAATATAGGGGTGGTCCTTGGCCGCACCCGCCACCGCAAGCACGTTATCAAGCGACATGGAAACATCGGCGACCAGGATCTGGGTAATGGCCTGACGCAGCGTCTTTTTCGGCGCCCCTGGTGCAGCGCCGTTTTCCAGCGCTTCCACCCCTTCATGCTGATCGGTAACCGAAGCGTCGCCATGGCTGCCGCCATCACGCAATTCGCGATACATTTTCCAGCAGACCCAAAGCAGCAAAACGCCGCCCGCCAGCACAATCCCAACGATTTGCAGCAATTGCACCGTGATGGACGCAAAGCCGATGCGCATCACCGTGGCCGCGATGATGCCCCAAAAAATGGCCTTTTTCCGCTGTTCTGCAGGTAGACCCGCTGCCGCCATGCCCACCACGATGGCATTATCGCCCGCGAGCACAACGTCAATGAACAGAACCATCAGAAGTGGCTGCACCCAGTCAGGAAACGATTCCAACATTTTGATTTAATCCGGCGAGGGTTGTTTGCTGTTACAATCTCAATAGCGAGCCCTTGGCCGGGCCGCAAGCCGGGGCCTCCTGCTTGCCTTCCGCCGTTGATGGGGCCAGAGGGAGAAAGCCTTTCCGGAGTCTGTCATGGTCCCGCGCTATTCCCGCCCGCAAATGGAAGCCATCTGGGCGCCCGCCAATCGCTACCGTATCTGGTTCGAGATTGAGGCACTGGCGGCCGAGGAAATGGGCCGAATGGGCACCATCCCGCCCGAGGCCGCGCGCATCATCCGCGAAAAAGGCGCCCCGCGGGCTGCTGGCATCACGGATGCCGATATCGCCCGGATTGATGAGATTGAAAGCGTCACGCGCCATGATGTGATCGCCTTCCTGACCTGGATGGGGGAAGGCATTGGGCCGGAAGCACGCTTCATGCATCAGGGCATGACTTCTTCCGATGTGCTGGATACCTGCCTTGCCGTGCAAATGACCCAGGCGACGGATTTGCTGATCGCTGATGTTGATGCGCTGCTGGCGGCGCTCAAGGCGCGGGCGATGGAGCATAAATTCACGCCCACCATCGGCCGCAGCCACGCCATCCATGCCGAGCCCACTACCTTTGGCCTGAAGCTGGCTGGTTATCATGCAGAATTCGCCCGCAACCGCGCGCGGCTTGTGGCAGCGCGGGCCGAAGTTGCGACCTGCGCCATTTCCGGCCCTGTCGGCACTTTCGCGAGTGTTGATCCGCGCGTTGAGGCCTTTGTCGCCGGCAAGCTTGGCCTTTCGGTGGAACCGGTTTCAACGCAAGTTATCCCGCGCGACCGCCACGCTGCCTTCTTCGCGGCGTTGGCTGTGGTGGCGACGGGCATTGAACGCCTGGCCACTGAAGTGCGCCATTTACAGCGCAGTGAGGTGCGCGAAGCCGAGGAATTCTTCCATGCCGGGCAGAAGGGTTCTTCCGCCATGCCGCATAAGCGCAACCCGGTGCTCAGTGAAAATCTGACTGGCCTGGCGCGGCTGGTGCGTGGCTATGTGGTGCCGGCCTTGGAAAATGTGGCGCTCTGGCATGAACGCGACATCAGCCATTCATCGGTGGAACGCGTGATTGGCCCGGATGCGACGATTGCACTCGATTTCGCGCTGATGCGCCTGACCGGCATGATGGAAAAGCTCACCATCTATCCGGCGCGCATGCAGGCCAATCTGGAAAGCCTGGGTGGCGTGGTGCATAGCCAGAAGGTGCTGCTGGCGCTGACCCAAGCGGGCATGAGCCGCGAAGACGCCTATGCCACGGTGCAGCGCTGCGCCATGGCAACCTGGCAGGCTTTGGGCAGCGCGGGTGCCAAGGATTTCCGCACCAATCTGCTGGAAGATGCCGGCGTGGCCGCGCTGATGGATGGCGCGGCGCTTGATCGCGCCATGGATCCAGCGCGCGATTTTGGCCATGTGGAGACCATTTTCGCGCGCGTTTTTGGCAGTTAAACCTTAAAACTTCAGCGGCGTGGCGTGCACCACCAAAGGCAGACGTCGCACTTCGGCAAGTACCGCTTCCGGCATTGGGCCATCCAGCCCGACCAGGCAGATGGCGTCTCCACCAGGTGCTGCGCGGCCCAGATGCAGCGTGCCGATATTGATGCCCGCTTCCGCAAGCGCCGTGCCGAAACGCCCGATGAAGCCAGGCTTATCCTGATTGGTCACATAGAGCATATGCGGCGCGAAATCAGCCTCCACCGCAATGCCCTTGATCGCCACCAAACGCGGCTTGTTTTCCGCGAGGAGCGTGCCGGCGATTGAACGCTCCCCATGATTGGTGGTCACTGACACGGTGAGCAGGGTTTGATACTCGCCGCGCCGTTCCATGATGGTTTCCGCGACATCAATGCCGCGTTCCTTCGCCAGCACTGGCGCATTCACCATATTCACCGCGCCCATTTGCGGCGTCAGCACGCCAGCCAAAGCCGCCGCCGTCAGCGGGCGGCGATTAAGCTCCGCCGCATGGCCTTCATATTCAATGCGGATCGCCTTGATTGCATCATCCTGGCCGGCGCTAAGCTGCCCCGCCATGGAACCGAGCAAACGCGCCAATTCCATATAGGGTTTTAGTCGCGGCGCTTCTTCCGCGGTCACGCTCGGCATATTGATGGCGTTGGAAACCGCACCCGTCAGCAGGAAATCCGACATTTGTTCGGCGACTTGCAGCGCCACATTCTCCTGCGCCTCATTCGTCGCCGCCCCCAGATGCGGGGTGCAGACGACATTTTCCAAGGCGAAAAGCGGGCTGTCTGTCGCGGGTTCGACCTCGAACACATCAAGCGCCGCGCCGGCCAAATGGCCGGATTGCAGTGCTTCCGCCAAAGCTACCTCATCCACCAGGCCGCCGCGCGCACAATTGATCAGCCGCGCGCCCTTTTTCATGCGCGCGATATTCTCGCGTGAGAGGATATTGCGCGTCTGTTCTGTCATGGGCGCATGCAGCGTGATGAAATCAGCGCGCGCCAGCAATTCAGGGAGTTCCACCTTCTCCACACCGATTTCAACGGCGCGTTTTTCGGAAAGGAAAGGATCGAAGGCAATCACCTTCATCTTCAACCCATTGGCACGGTCAGCGACAATGCCGCCGATATTGCCGCAACCAATCAGGCCGAGCGTTTTCGCGAAAAGCTCCACCCCCATGAAGCGGTTCTTTTCCCATTTGCCCGCCTTGGTGGAGGCTGAGGCTTCCGGCAATTGCCGCGCCAGCGCGAACATCATCGCAATGGCGTGTTCGGCGGTGGTGATGGCATTGCCAAAAGGCGTATTCATCACCACAACACCACGCGCCGTGGCGCTGGTGACATCCACATTATCCACGCCAATGCCGGCACGCCCAACCACTTTCAGGCGCGGCGCTGCTTCCAGCACTTCCCGCGTGACCTTGGTGGCGGATCGCACCGCAAGGCCATCATACTCACCAATAATGGCGCGGAGTTCCGCCGGCGTCAGGCCGGTTTTGACATCGGCTTCAATGCCACGCTCACGAAAAATCGCGACCGCGGCGGGGCTGAGTTTGTCGGAAATCAGAACGCGCGGCATGGGCTTCACGCCCCTGCCATTTCGGCTTGCACAGAAGCCAGCGCCCAATCCAACCAGGGCAGCAGCGCCTTGATATCGGCGGTTTCAACGGTAGCACCGCCCCAAATGCGCAAGCCAGGCGGCGCATCACGATAGGCACCGGCATCCAACGCGACCCCTTCCTTTTCAAGCAAGGAAGCGATTTTCTTCGCCGCCGCCGCCTGGGCATCAGCCGGAAGCGCCGCGAACCAGGGCGCGGTAATGGTCAGGCAGATGGAGGTGCAGGAACGCGTCGCCGCATCCTGCGCTAGGAAACCATAACCGCTACCCGCCGCGACCCAATCCGCAATGGCAGAAAGATTGGCTTCACTGCGCGCAATCAGGCCCTTCAGGCCACCAATGCTTTCCGCCCAACGGAGCCCATCCAAAGCATCCTCAACACACAGCATGGAAGGCGTGTTGATGGTTTCACCCTTGAACACACCTTCACTCAGCTTGCCGCCACTAGACAGGCGAAAAATCTTCGGCATGGGCCAGGGTGGGGAGTAGCTTTCAAGCCGCGCGACGGCGCGTGGAGACAGCGCCAACATGCCATGCGCAGCCTCGCCGCCCAGCACTTTCTGCCAGGACCAGGTGACCACATCCAATTTCGCCCAGGGCAAATCCATCGCAAAGGCCGCGCTGGTCGCATCACAAATCGCGAGCCCTTCACGGTCCGCGCTGATGAAATCGGCATTGGTCAGGCGCACGCCGCTGGTGGTGCCGTTCCAGACAAAAACCACATCGCGCTTGGGATCAACCGCGCCGAGATCGGGCAGCTTGCCATAGGGCGCATCAAGCACGCGTGCATCGGCCAGCTTCAATTGCTTCAGCACATCAGTCGCCCAATCCTTGGAGAAGGATTCCCACACCAGCACATCCACCCCGCGCGCGCCGAGCATGGACCAAAGCGCCATTTCCACCGCGCCGGTGTCAGACGCCGGCACAATGCCAAGCCGCCAATCCGCCGGCATGCCCAGGATGGATTTGGACAGCGTAATGACTTCCGCGAGCTTCGCCTTAGGTGTTGCGGCGCGGTGGCTGCGGCCAAGCAGCGCGCCTTCCAAAGCTGCCAGCGACCAGCCAGGACGCTTGGCGCAGGGGCCAGAAGAAAAACGAGGATTGGCCGGGCGGATCCCCGGCTTGGTGGCACTTGCCATGATGTGGCTCCCTTCCAGAAGCGAATGCGCCCCGGTGGGGGGGCGTGGCCCGCAATTTTTCTACGCCCGGGGCGGGGGCTGATCAAGCGGCGATGCGCGGGACATTGAATGGCGCCCTGATCGCCCCTATTGCCGCGGCGTCTGTCCTGCTGGCTCCTGACCAATCCCGAATATGCCGCGCAGGAAACCAGGCGTGAGCGCTGCCAAAGGATTGATGGTGGTTTGTGGATCGCTGAGCGGCCCGCGCATGCGATAGGCAACGGCGAATAGCCCGCCACCTTCTTCCGGGCTGAATAGCCGGCCAAAAACCGGAATGCGCCCCAATAGGGTGTTGAAGATATAAGCCGGCACAATGGTGCCTTCCGTATCCATGGTGTCATTCCGGCGATCAATGCGCCCCTTGGCAGTAACCCCAAGGGAGGATGAAAAGGCCCGCGCATCCTGCAAGACCAGCGCATCAGGGGTAAGACTGAAGGGAATGGTGGCGCGGGCAAAATTCAGTCCAGTTCCGCTCAACGCATCAACCAGCCCGTACAGCGTCATGGCCTGCAAAACCTTGCCAAGCCCTGGCGCATCGCGCACGGCGAAATCCTCCAGCACCGCATCTCCGCTCAGCGTGGCGCCGGGGCGGGAGTGATCATAAGCAGCGGTCACCGAAAGCCTCCCGCCCTGGATGGTTTTCAGCACATCAAAGGCGCGCAGCAATTCGCCGCCATTGTCGCTGGTGATGTTCACCGCGCGGCGCTGGCCATTGGGCGTGATCGTGACGGTGAAGCTGCCCCGTTCCGCGAGGCGCGCGTTCATGCGTGCCTGCTGCATAACGCCAAGCCCATTGACCAGTACCTGCGCTTCAAGCGCAGTGATTTCGCGCTGATGTGGCAGCAGAACCCGTTCAAACCGCGCCACCAATTGGGCCGCCGCGCTTTCTTCCGGATTGGCCTCTGGCACCTCATGCCGTGCCAGGACGGGCGCCAGATCAAGCACCGGCCCAGTCAAGGAAATGATCCATTGGCCAGCGCCGCGCTGCGCCGGCGGGCGCAACAGCCCGCTGAAGCGTGAACGCCCGATATTCGCGCTGGTCAGGTCTATGCGTTGTGGGATGTTTTGGCGAAGCTCACTGGCGCGGCCCCGCACCAGCGCATCTGGCGTTTCAATACGGAAGCTTTCAATCAGCGTCACCGCACCGCCCTGCATCAGCACCATCGCTTCCGCATTGCCGGCGACCCCCGGCGGCTTGCTCCAGGCCAAAGGCTCCACATTGAGTGTGGCGGCGCGCAAATCAGCCCGCACCGAAAGCCGCGCTTGCCCATTGCGGCGGGTTTCATTGCGAAGATCAAGCTGCACCGGCCCTGCCAGCAAAGGTCGGCCATCCAAGCCAAGTGCTGCCAATTGCCTGGCATCGGCGCGGGCGGAGATTATTTCGCGCGCCACAATATCCGTGGGCGCACCATTGCGGAAATCCGTCTCCTGCTGGATGCGGGCTTCAATATCGCCAAGCACGCCGGTGCCGGTTGCCGTCAGCCCCGCATTGCGCAGCGAAACCTTGGCCACGCCCTTTTCCAAATCCCGATCAAAAGCAATGCGCGGGATCCGCAAATCCCGCACCTCAAATTCGGCCTGGATATCAATATCCTCAATATCCAGCGTCTTGATCAGCGGGAATACAAGCGTGAGCGTACCGGCCGTGAGCATGCCTGTCGGGTCATTGATCGGCGGCGGGCGGTTTTCGAAAATCTTCATCCTGGGATGGCGCAGAACGGCCCAGCCATCTGCCAGCGGGCCGCGCAGCTTGGCTTCAACGCGCGTGATTTCCGGATCGGTCGCGAAGCTGATCGAAACCGTCGCGCCATCCGTCACAATCCCGGTGCCGGATTGCTGGCCGCTGGTCGCCGTAATGTCGATCTTGTCGAGCGAAAAACGTGCCTCTCCCGCGGCACCTTGGAATGGCGGGATGGGTCGCAGCCAGTGAACGGTCACGCCATCCGCCCGCGCTACCCCGCTCAGGCCCGTGATTTCCGCCGCACTGCCATCCGCACCGATCCGCGCTTCAAACCGCCAAGCGCCTTCACGCAACATGCCGGCGGTCAGGTTTTCAGCCAGCCATTCACGAGGCTTCGGCGCAATGCTGGGCGGCCAGTAATGCTGCAGATCGGCGATGTCCAAACCGCTCATTCTGACATCAGCCGCTGCCTGCCAGGCGCCATCCTTCAGGCGCGCCTCCCCTGACGCGCCAACCACTGGGGGGGGGCTGGCGCCCGGACGCGGCGATGGCTGGGGTGAAAAGACCAAGCGTTCCACGCGCACCACATCTTCGGCCAGGGTCGCATCAAGCGCGATCGCCGCGAAGGGCAAATCCCCGCCATTATTTGGCACATGCAGCACGCCAGCGCCGGTGCGTATCCGCGCCATCAGCAAATCCGGCTGCGGCGCGCCGGTAAAGCGCGCGATGAGGCTGATTTCCGCTTCTGCATCCAGCGCAGCCAAAGGCGCCAATTCAGCGCTGACCTTGGCAAGCGCCGCAGGACGGATGCTGCGTGCCGTGAAGGAAGCCTCTCCGCGCCAGAGCGCGCGTTCAAGCCTGCCGGCGATTTCGAAGGGAATGCGCTGATCCGCCACTTCCAGCAGCGCCTGCCCGGCCAAATCAAGCCCACCCGCGGCGCGGCGTTGCAGACTAAGCTCGGCAAGGTTCGCGCGCAGCACACGGCCAGAACCCTCATCGGAAAGTGCGAGCCTGGCATCCAGTAGGGCGATGCGCCTGATCGCAGAAAGCGCCGTTCCCTCATTGGGGGGCTCAAGCCAGGCGGTGATGATCTCGGCCAGGGCATGAAGCGCGGTGTCCGGCGCTTCGGTGGCCTCGGCCTTGGCGGCCGCCGCCAGCCCCAGCGAAAGCGCCCCCGCCTTATCACGGTTTGCCAGCAGGCTGAGCCCGCGCAATTCCAGCGCGCGCAAGCCGATATGCCCGCGCAGCAATCCGCCCAGTGAAAGGGAGGCATCCACCTGCGGCAAAACGGCAATCAGCCCATCATCCTTATCAGCCAGCCTGATTTCGGAAAAGCGCACCGCAATGGGTGAACGATGCCCTCCCCGCCAGCCGGCCCAGGAAATCGCCGCCTCGGCTATGTTTGCCTTTTGGCCAGCGAGTGCCTGATTGGCGGCGTCCTCCGCCTGGCGGGCCAGCCAAGGCAGGCTGATCGGGCCCTGTTCCAGCCGCCAAACCAGCCCGGCCAAGGCAAGACCCACCAGCAGCGACAGGGTCAGGCAGGCCCTCGCCAGCAGTTTCAACCCTCGCCCCGCTTGACCTGCGACCCGTCTCACTCTTTCCCTAGACCCCAATGACCCTTGCTCCAGCGCCTTTTGCCCTGCCACGCGGATTCGACAAGGCCGCCGCCACCCTCGCCCAGGCGCATTTCGCCGATAAGGGGGAAGCGGAACGTCGCTTTGCCGAAAGCGCGGAGGGGGCAGCGATACTGGAAGCGCTTGGTGGTCATAGCCCCTACCTAGCCGATTTGGCGGTGCGGGAGGGAGCCACCCTGCTTTTCATGGCGGAACGTGGCCCAGATGACGCTTTCGCCCGCGCCATGGAGCCCCTGACGCGGCTTGACCCTGCGACACCTCGGCCCGCCTTGGCGGCACTGCTGCGCCAGGCGAAGCGCCAAGGGGCGCTGGTGGCTGCACTCGCCGATATTCGCGGGCTTTGGGGGCTGGACCGCGTGACCGGCGCGCTGTCCGAATTGGCGGAGCTCAGTATTGATACCGCCTGCGCCCATTTGCTGCGCGATGCCGCGGCGCGGGGTGATTTGCGCCATACCGGCGGCGGCCGGACAGATCCCAAAGCGATTGGCCGCCAATCAGGGCTGGTGATCCTTGGGATGGGAAAGCTTGGCGCGCGGGAGCTGAATTACTCATCCGATGTTGACCTGATGGTGCTTTATGATCCGGCAGCGGCGCAGGACCCGGATCGCGCCCAGGCGATTTATGTGCGTATCGCGCGTGATTTGGTGCGGCT
This sequence comes from Allobosea thiooxidans, assembly GCA_943370125.1. Lineage (GTDB taxonomy): Bacteria > Pseudomonadota > Alphaproteobacteria > Acetobacterales > Acetobacteraceae > Neoroseomonas. The sequence continues at coordinate 14,437 of CALRPR020000067.1, forward strand.
GATGGAAGAACGCACCGCCGATGGTTATGTGTTTCGCACCGATTTGCGCCTGCGGCCTGATCCAGCGGCGACACCGCTTGCCGTCTCCATCCCCGCCGCCATCACCTATTACGAAAGCATGGGTCAGAATTGGGAACGCGCGGCCATGATCAAGGCGCGGCCTGTGGCGGCGGATCGCGCGGCGGGGGAGGCATTCTTGCGCGAAATCCGTCCCTTTGTCTGGCGGCGTTACCTCGATTTCGCGGCAGTTGCGGATATCCATTCCATCAAGCGGCAAATCCACGCCCATAAGGGGGCGAAGGGCGCGCATGATACGGTGCAATTGGCTGGGCATGATGTGAAGCTTGGCCGGGGCGGCATTCGCGAGATTGAATTCACCGCGCAGGTACTGCAATTGATCTGGGGCGGGCGCGATCCCGCTCTGCGAGACCCGACCACGCTTGGCGCGCTTTCCGCACTCGCTGGTGCGGGCAAGATGGAACGCCGCGCCGCCGCTGACCTGGCCGATGCTTATGGTTTCCTGCGCCGCCTGGAACATCGGCTGCAAATGGTGGCGGATCGGCAAACGCATCGCCTGCCGGAAGATGCGGAAGGGATCGCGCGCATCGCATCCTTCCTGGGCTACGCCGATAGCGCCAGTTTTGCCGAGGATTTCGCGCATCATCTTCGCCGTGTGGAACAGCATTACGGGCGCATGTTTGAAGCGGAACCAACACTCGCCGCTGATGCGGTGCAGGGCGATCTGGTTTTTACCGGCGTGGAAGATGACCCCGCCACCATCGCAACGCTGCGTGCCATGGGCTACGCCAATCCCGGCAGCATCGCCGCCAGCGTGCGTGGCTGGCATCACGGCCATGCGCGCGCCATTCGCAGTGAACGCGCGCGCGAATTGCTGACGGCGCTCATGCCAAGCCTGTTGGCTGCCTTCGCTAAGCAGCGGGACCCGGATGCGGCGCTGATGCGCCTTGATGCGCTATTTGGCCGGCTGACCACCGGCGTGCAGGTCTTGAGCCTTTTGCATCGTAACCCGCCGATGCTCGAACGCCTGGCCGGCATTCTGGGGGCGGCGCCGCAATTGGCGGATCATTTGGCGCATCACACGGCAGCGCTTGAAGGGCTGCTGGTGGGGGCGGGTGGCGGCATTGGCAGCGCTGCCTCTGCCTTGCCGGCGCTGGTGAAGGAAGCGCGCTATTTCGAAGAGGCGATGGAAGCTTCCCGCCGCTTGGTGCAGGAAGGTAAGTTCGACATTGATGCCGCAACCCTTGAAGGCGCCATAGACCCAGATGCAGCGGGGGAAGCACGCAGCGCGCTGGCGGATGCTGCCATTTCATCGCTGCTGCCGCATGTGACGGCTGAATTCGCCGCGCGGCACGGCGTAGTGAAGGGCGGGCAGCTTGCTGTGGTGGCTTTGGGCAAGCTCGGTGGGCGGGAAATGCTGCCCGGATCAGACCTTGATCTGATCCTGGTCTATGATCACGTCGTCGACGCGGAAGCCAGCGAAGCCAAGGCTAAGCGCGGCGCGCCGCCAATCCGCCCCTTGCCGACAAGTCAGTATTTCACGCGCCTTGCGCATCAAATGGTCGGCGCCATCACCGCGCCTGGCGCCGAGGGCAAATTATATGAGGTGGATATGCGGCTCCGCCCTTCAGGATCGAAGGGGCCGGTGGCAGTCTCGCTTGGTGCGTTTCAGCGCTATCAGGCGGAGGATGCCTGGAGTTGGGAACGCATGGCGCTGACGCGCGCCCGCGTGGTGGCCGGGCCGCCGGCGCTGGCGCGGCGCATTGCTGCGGCCATTCGCATGGCACTGTCCAACCCCGAAAAGGCCAAGACTGCCATTGCCGATGCGCTGGCCATGCGCGCGCGCATGCTGCGCGAATTGCCGGGCGATGGGCCATGGGATGTGAAGCTCAGCCCCGGTGGGCTGGTGGAGGTGGAATTCATCGCCCAGGCGCTGCAATTGCACCACGCGCCGCGCCATCCTGAAGTGCTGGCCACCACCACGCGCATCGCCATCGCCAATCTGGCCAAGATCGGCGCGTTGGATGCGGCGGAAGCCGAGGGGCTGATCGCCGCCGAACGGCTCTGGCGCGGCATTAGCGGCATTCTGCGCCTGAGCCTTGGCCCCTGGCGCGAGGATGCGCTGCCCGAACCCGCCGCTTCCACCGTGCTGCGTGTGGCGGGCCCGCTTTGCGCAACGCCGCCCGTTGACCTTCCGGGCCTGCGCGCTCAGATGGAAGAAAGCGCAGCCTTGGTGCGCAGGGTTTTCGAAGCCCGGCTTGGCCGGCTGGATCAGGGGGACCGGAAATGACTGAATTGGCCGAAGGCAAAAAGGCACCCGCCTTCAAAATGGCAGCAAGCGGCGGGCGGGAAGTCTCCTCAGCCGGCCTTAAGGGCAAGCCCTATCTGCTGTATTTCTATCCCAAGGCAGATACGCCGGGCTGCACCAAGCAGGCTTGCGGCGTGCAGGAAGCGCTGCCCCAGCTAGGCAAGCTTGGCCTGACGGTGATTGGCGTATCGCCCGATGCCATGCCGCCCATTGAAAAATTCGCCAAGAAATACGGGCTGGAATTTCCCTTGGCGTCAGACCCCGAACACAAGACCGCCGAGGCCTATGGCGTTTGGGTGGAAAAATCCATGTATGGCAAGAAATATATGGGGATGGAGCGGTCGAGCTTTCTGGTCGGTGCCGATGGCAAGATCGTGAAAATCTGGCGCAAGGTGAAGCCCGAAGCCCACGCGGCTGAGGTGCTGGCCGCGGCCAAGGCGCTTGGGTGACATGCGGGCTTCGCGGATAATCCCGCGAAGCGAAACTGTATCAAGCCAGCTTCGTAGTGCCCGCTGCGCGAATGATGCCGGCGGGCCGCGCCGCCTTTTCAGCAATACCACTGATGCCCTGGCGCCGCGCCAATTCGGCCCAGACTTCCTCGGGCCTGATGCCGGCATCCACCCAGATCACCATGAGGTGATAAAGCACATCGGCTGATTCCAGCACCGTCGCATCGCGATTGCCAATGGTGGCTTCAATGACGCATTCCACCGCCTCTTCGCCGAATTTCTGCGCGACCTTGGCGGTGCCGCGCGCCATCAACCGCGCGGAATGGGACGAAGCCACATCGCCCGCAAGGCGCCGCTGTTCCACCGTTTGCCAAAGCTGATCAAGGACCATGGCATTGGCGCCTGTGGGTGAAACAATGAGCGGCCGCAGCACCCGCGCTTCCACCTTGCGGATGCGCTTGGGGAGTTTCGCAGCTTTTACCTTGATTCCACCAGGCAGTGGCAGTGCCACCTTTTTCTTCGCGGCCTTTGCGACTTTCAGCTTGGCGCTGGGTTTTTTCTTGATCTTATCCGCCGCTTTCACCTTGGCGGGTTTTGTGGCTTTAGCCATTCACGCGGCCTCCTGCCGATGCGGGACGGGACGGATGGGCAGACCCGCAGCCGCGAGCGCGGCCTTGGCCTCGGCAATCCGGAATACCCCGTAATGGAAAACACTGGCGGCGAGCAGGCCCGTGGCACCGGCGCGCGCGCCTTCGATGAAATGGCTCAATTCACCCACGCCGCCGGACGCCACAATCGGCAACCGCGTGGCGGCGCGCACTGCCGCAGTCAGTTCAAGGTCAAAACCCTGCTTGGTGCCATCGCGGTCCATGGAGGTGAGCAGGACTTCACCCGCGCCGAGGGCTTCAACCTGCTTGGCCCAGGCAATGGCATCAATGCCGGTGCCGCGCCGCCCGCCATGGGTGAAAACTTCCCAGCCGCCGCCAACATCGCGCCGACGCGCATCAATCGCAACAACGATGGCCTGGCTGCCGAAAGCCTCAGCCCCACGGCGCACCAGATCCGGGTCCGCGACCGCGGCTGAATTGATGGAAACCTTATCCGCGCCGGCCAGCAAAAGCCGGCGCGCATCTTCCACGCTGCGCACGCCGCCACCGACGGTCAGCGGGATGAAGACCTCGGCCGCCGTGCGGGAAACCACATCCAGGATCGTGTCCCGGTTTTCGGCGGATGCCGTGATGTCAAGGAAGGTGATTTCATCCGCACCTTCGCGGTCATAATTGCGCGCCTGTTCCACTGGGTCCCCGGCGTCGCGCAGTTCCACGAAGTTCACGCCTTTGACGACGCGACCATCCTTAACATCCAGGCAGGGAATGACACGAAGAGCGAGCAAGGGTCCTCAACGGGATTTGTGGTTGCGGGGCATGAGGCCATGGCTGGCGCTTCACGAGAAATCGCGATGCGCCGGAATGATCCCTCGGTCAAGCCCCGAAAGGCAAGGCTTGCAGCATGGCGCTGACAGCGCCACATTTCCCCCATGGCCAGAAAGGGCAAAGCTGCCGCCAAGGGTGGCGATTATCTGACCGGGCATTTGCTGATTGCGATGCCGGGCATGGCGGACCCGCGCTTTGCGCAAAGCGTGGTGTGCCTGTGCAACCATTCCGCTGAGGGGGCCATGGGGCTGATGCTTAATCGCCCGATCGAAGGCTTGGGCTTTGACAAATTGCTGAAGCAGCTTGGCTTGAAGCCCGTGCCTTCGCAGCGCCAAATCCGGATGGTTTCCGGCGGCCCGGTGGAAGCCGGGCGCGGCTTTGTGCTGCATACGGATGATTGGTCCGCCGATGGCAGCCTGGCCTTTGGCGCCGGCTTCGCCTTGACCGCGAGTGTGGATATCTTGAGCGCTATCGCCGCCGGCGGCGGCCCACGGCAGGGGCTGCTGGCACTTGGCTATGCCGGCTGGGCGCCCGGCCAATTGGATCAAGAAATCCAGCGCAATTCCTGGCTGAGCGTGCCAGCGGATGAGGCGCTGCTATTCCATGAGGATGCCGGCACAACCTGGCAGGCGGCGCTGGCAAAGCTGAAGGTGCACCCGGCGTGGCTGTCTTCGGCTGCCGGGCATGCGTAAGGATTTTTGAAACATGCAGATGTCCGCCATTCCCTTTGACACGACCGATTGGGCTGGGGTGGAGCCCACACGCCATGCTGGCGTTACCGGTGAGGCGCTTTGGCGTACCCGCCATGTCGGCCCGGCAGAAAACCCGATCCGCGTGCGCATGGTGGAATATTCACCGGGTTATGTTGCTGATCATTGGTGCCAGAAGGGCCATGTGCTGCTGGTGCTGGAAGGCGAATTGGAAACCACGCTGGCCGATGGGCGCGTATTCGTGCTGAAGCCCGGCATGTCTTACCAAGTCGCGGATGGGGCGGAGGCGCATATGTCGCGCTCCGCCATCGGGGCCAAGCTGTTCATTGTGGATTGAAGGCTTGGCGCCGCTACCATGATGGTGGTTTCTGCTGTGATGCAGCCTAGCTTACGCGCGCGCTTGTCTAACCGCCCCAATCAAATCTAGCCTGATCCCCAAGGTTTCTTGTCACGGAAAAGGGAGGCAGGGATGAAACGCAAGGATTTTGTCGCGGGTACCGCGCCTTTGGCAGCGCCCGCCATGGTGCAGACGCAAGCTGTCAGCAATTGGCCCGGTGCGCGCCCGGTTAGGATCATTCATCCATTCCAGGCTGGCGGCGTGGCATGACCGCGCAGCGCTTGCCCGCGCAAACGCGCGAAAGCCTTGATGCCGCCCAGCAGGCGGTGTGGGATCGCATGGCATCCGGCGCGCGTGGCGGCGTGAAAGGCCCCTTTCAGGCGCTGATCACCAGCCCCGAGCTTTGTGCGCGGGTGGAACAGCTTGGCGTTTTTGTGCGCTTTGAATGCAGCGTGCCGATGCGGCTGCGTGAACTCGCAATTTTATGCGTCGGCCATCATTGGAAGGCGGCCTATGAATGGTTTGCCCATGCGCCGATTGCGGAAAAACAGGGCGTGCCAGCGGCGGTGATTGCGGCGATTGGCCGTGATTCAGAAAAAATCCCCTTTGATTCCGATGCGGATCGGGTGGTGGTGGAATTCGTGCGCGCCGTGCTGCGCACCGGCAAGGCACCGGATGCGCTATATCAGCCCGTGCGCGACCTGCTCGGCGAAAAAGGCGCGGTGGAGCTGACGGGGCTGATTGGCTATTATTCGCTGCTGGCGATGCAGTTGAATGTGTTTCGTGTGGAAC
>CALRPR020000068.1:0-20390 GCA_943370125.1 Allobosea thiooxidans
TCTGAAAGGCCCGGTGCCTCCTGTCACGCCGCCAGCCAGCCGCCCGCCACGATTTCTGGCTGGCGCAGCAGGGCGCGCACCTGGCCAATCACAGCGCCTTCGATTTGCGCGGCGGAAATCCGGCGCAGAATGTCATCGCCGCCTGTGGGCTCCTCCTTCAAAACGCGCTGCGCGACGTAGTAGCGATACATCCGCCCCTTCTTGCGCGAATGGGTTGGCGACAGTGCCCTTCCATCCAGGCCAAATATCAGCCCCTTCAGCAACGCTGTCTGGTGGCGGCGATTCTGCGCCACGCGCGCTCGCGGGCTGGTTTGCAGCAGCGCATGCACCTTGTTCCACAGCGCACGCGGCACGATCGCCTGATGCTCGCCGGGATAGATGCGCCCCTTGTGCTCAACCTCTCCCACATAGGTGCGCAGGTTCAGGATCTTGTAGACATCCCCCTTGTTGAGCAGCCGCCCGGATTTGCTGGTAACGCGCTTCGCTTGCAGGCGTTGCACGGTCTCGGTGCCGGAGGCAGTCTCGGCGAAGAATTCAAACACCTGCCGCACGCTTTTCGCCTCGGCGTCATTCACCACCAGCTTGCGATTGGCCACGTCATAGCCAAGCGGCACCTTGCCCCCCATCCACATGCCGCGCGCCTTGGACGCCGCCACTTTGTCCCGGATGCGCTCGCCAATCACCTCGCGTTCGAATTGCGCGAAGGACAGCAGAATGTTCAGCGTGAGGCGCCCCATGCTCGTAGTAGTATTAAAGGACTGGGTGACGGAAACGAAGGTCACGCCATGCGCGTCCATCACCTCGACCAGCTTGGCGAAATCCATCAAGGATCGTGACAGACGGTCGATCTTGTAGACGACGATGACATCAACCTGATCGGATTCAATATCACGCAGCAGGCGTTGCAGCGCAGGGCGTTCCAACGAGCCGCCGGAAAAACCGCCATCATCATAACGATGCGGCACCAGCACCCAGCCTTCGGCGCGTTGGCTCGCGATATAGGCCTCGCAAGATTCACGCTGGGCGTCGAGGGTGTTGAATTCCTTCTCCAGGCCCTCGTCGGTAGATTTGCGCGTATAAACTGCGCAGCGGCGTTTTTGCACCGAGGCAGGCATGGCAACTTCAGCGCTTGTCTTGCGGCGGGTCATGCGTGTGCCCCTGATTTCAGGCCAAAGAACACCCAGCCATTCCAGCGCGTGCCGGTGATGTGTCGCGCGATGGCCGAGAGCGATTGATAAGGCCGGCCCTCATATTCGAAATCATCGGCGCGCACGGTCACCACATGCTGCACGCCTTCATATTCGCGAATGACCTGCGTGCCTGGCAGAGGACGATTATCGGCGCGGATGCGTCGCAGCACAGCATTGCCGCCATCCAGCCTTTCGCCGAGTGCTTCGAGGCGCTTGCGTGTTTCGGGCCGCAGTCCGCCATAGGCGAGTTCCTGAATGCGATAGGCGAGCCTGCTTTCGATATAGCTTCTGCTGAAGGCTGGCGGTTCCTTGCCGTAGAGCATGCGCCATTGCTCCTTCAGATCGGCGATCGGCGCGTTGCGCAGTGCCGCCAAGCGGGGCAGCACCTGGGTTGGCGAGATTTTCAGTGTGGCCGGGTCGGCTGGCGCCTGCTTGGTAATTGGTCGTTTTTTCATGCGGTTCCCTTTCTCTTGGGGTTCGCATGACGGCGCTGGTGGGCAGTGAAGTGTAGGCGAATTTCTCCGGTATTGGCGGGATCAGGGGTTACCCCCTGCCCTACGCGGCTGCGCAGCCGCAGCAGGCCGCGGGCGAGGATGTCGCAGACCTCGCGAAGGTGGGGTGGGAGGTGGGGATTGGGCGAGATGCTTACGTTATCGAGCGGCATACGCAACTTATCTACGCATCTCTTTCACAAATGAAGAAGGAGAATTGTAACACGCGCATACGCGATAGAAAGAAAGCATTCGAGCGCAAATCGCCATGCATAGTTTGAGTCCAACACGCGAATCGAATCTGAATGGCCCAACCAAGCGGAGCACTTGCATCAACGCTACCTAGCGAAATTTACCCAGAAAATGAGTGGCCTCTCCCTGGTCAGCTTCGGTGCACTGCCGTTTTTGAGCATCCGCTCCTGCCATCCTCCATGCGTCACAGCTTCATACTGGATAGCGATAGTTCGCAATGATAACTCCCCAGGCAAAAGGGATGCGAAATTTTACTCATCAGGGTTTCGCTGTATTTATGTCGAGTTCCTTTGTCTTCGTGCAAACACGTCGCAACTATTTTGCATGCTGTGATGATATAAAAATGCACTTGAACGGAAATTATAAGCGGCTATTTTGAAGTACGCGAAAAATTGCGGCCACCGACCAAGTCGTGTCGCCGCCATATCCCAGCCACCCACGAGATAGGACGATCATGCATGCGCACATCGTCGCCTTCTTTAGTTGCCAAAAATACCTCTGATCTGCGCGAAGTGCGACTCGCTTTGATCGGCAATTGGTCCTCTCTGCTGATCGAATTGCTCGGCAAGCCACAGCGCCGCACAGCACGCCAGTGGCGCTGGAACCGTCACGGCAGCCTCTCCGCCGTAGTGTCAGGCGCAAAGCTTGGCACCTGGTTTGACCATGAACGCGGCATCGGTGGCGGCCCTTTGGAATTGATCGCCCGCAAACAGAATGGTGATTGGCGCGGAGCCGCTGATTGGGCACGCCGCTGGCTTGGCATGCCGCAATGGCAGCCATCGCGACTTCTTTCAGCGCAGGATGACGCAGCGCCGATACTCTTGAGCGGGGAGGCAAGTGAAGCGACTGCAGTACCATCGGCAGATGAGGAAATGGCATGGGAGGAACAGCAACGCTTCTATGCCCGGCGCGCTGCAACCATGACCTGGGAAGAAGCCCTGCCGGCTGATCCCACCCACCCGTATCTGCAGCGCAAGGGAGTCAAGCCATACGGTATTCGAATGGAATTGCTGGATGTGCTGCTCGTCCCGCTACGTGATCTTGATGGCACCATCCATACGCTGCAGCGCATCTACGAGGATGGCACCAAACGCTTTCTCTCCGGTGGCGCCAAGGCGGGCCACTTCACGCTGATCGGCGAGGCTTTGGAAAACGCCCATGGCATCCTGCTATGCGAAGGCTGGGCCACCGGCGCCACCGCGCACGAGGCGACCGGCCTGCCCGTGATTGCCGCGATGGATGCAGGCAATCTGCTGCGCGTTGCCCCATTGATCCATGATCGCATTCCTGACGCGACCCTGGTCATCCTGGCCGATAATGATCTGAAGCCGGAACGAGACACAAATCCGGGTGTCAATGCCGCCATGACGGCAGCGCGAGCGACCAATGCCCTCATCGCCATTCCGTCTATTCCGGGTGACTTCAATGATCTCGCCGCCGCCAGCGGCATTGATGCGGTGCGCCACGAAATTTGGGCTGCTGCACCTCCGCCAAAGCTTAGCCCGACCTATCCCCTCCCTACCCTCGACCTGATGACTGTCCGCGGCCGGCTGGATGACCAGATGGCCGAATTCATGGCCGATGTCGCTGCGTATTGGGGGGATGACCAGCTTGATGCCGATCTGGTGCCAGAGGTTCCCTGGGCGGCGGCATCAACCAGTGAGGCGGCCATGCCGCAGGGTACGGCATGCTGCTGAACTTCAACGCCACACCCCACCCTCCGCGGCTGGCGCTGCCGGTTGGTGTGGGCATTGGCAAGACCACAGCGATGCAGCGCGCCGTTGCTGGACTTTTGCGCAGTGACGCGCTTGGTGGCCGCAAGATCGTCATTGGCGTACCGCGCCACGATCTCGCTGAGGAACAGCGGGCGGCATTCTGGTCGCTTGATGTTGACGCCATGGTCTGGAAGGGCCGAAGCGCCCCTGACCCAAGTCCGGACAACCCTGATCGGCTCATGTGCCTCGATCCTTCGGCACCCTTCGATGCAATGGAAGTTGAACGCATTGTCGAGACCACAAGCTGCAAAGTAACCCAAAGAGGTACGACGCATATTTGTCCATTCTACAAGTCATGTGGCTATCAAGCGCAGAAGCGACAGCTTGCCGACGCCATCAACAGTCGAAGCGCTGGCGACCGCCGTGACCAACCGTCCCCCACTGACTAGTCGTGGTGACGTGGCCTGGTGGTATGAGCGGGAGGAACGGCGCATCGCGCTGGCCGATGGTGGCTTGCATATCCTGCCCGGTGAGAAGCACGCCGATCCGACTGCCGAGGCCATTCGCTGGAGTATCTGTGAGGGCGAGCTGATCCAGGCGATCGGGCGTGGGCGCGGCGTAAACCGAACCGCGGCGGCACCTTTGGAAATTGACCTGCTGACAGACGTAGTGCTGCCCATCGCGGTGCATGCGGTGTTGCCTTGGGAAGATATCTGCCCATCAGATCACGATGTCATGGCCGCGCGTGGCGTCATCCTGGAAAACGCGGCCGACATGGCGAAGGCCTTTCCTGACCTCTGGCCAAGCCGCGAAGCTGCCAAGAAGCAGAATCAGAGGAGGGGGACAAATTGCTATTATAGTTATTTCTCTAATAGCAATTTGTCCCCCTCCTCCTCGATTGTGAGATACCGCCCGACAGGTGCAGGCCAAAAGGATCGGACCGCGCGGTTCGACCTTGCGCTGATCCCGGAACCGCTGGTGTGGCTGGAACGGCAACTGGGACCTATGGCGCATTTCGAGATGGTTGATGCCGGCGGGGTTAATCCCGGCGCACCGGACCGTGCCGGCGCTCGCGCAAGCTTCGAAGCGCTTGCCGCCCGGCTCGAGGCTGCGCTGCGGCAGCGGATCACACATGACCGCGGCCGACTGGCCACCTTGTTCAACCGCATGGAAGCCGCCCAGCAAGACCCGGCCGCGGAATAAGCGGCACCGCCTAGGTGGTGCCATAACTCAAGCCAGGTTTTTTACACGCAAACAATGACACTATCACCGTCGTTCGCGCGGGGTAACTCACCAATGCGGCTGCGACGCTATGGTACAATACAGTCGCCGCGTATTCACCACCATCGATGCGCTTGGTGGAGACGATAACCCGCCAGCCTCCTGCATCTGGTTTGTCGTGGGGCTTGAGATGTCGGTGCGCGAATAATCGGCGCGTAGCGGCTGGTGTGGCCGGCCAGTGTCACAGCCTTTCGCCGGCGTGATTCTCATTGCTGTGCTTGCAATCTTGGCGAGCCTCTTCGACTTTTAGCCAAGTTCACGCGTGGCTTGAAGTGCTAAGCAATCGGGGGAATTGTCGTGCTGATGCTGTGTTACAATTCTCCCCATTGCGGCGTATAAATCGAGTTCGCTATAAAGTCGGCACGTCTAGAAGGTGCGACAGGCACGGCGAGCCTGGGTCATGTCCCTTCGAGAAATGCCAGTCTAGATCTCGATCGCATGGTTCCTTCCTGGCGATTTTGTATGCGGGGAGCAAACGCGCTCGACATCGCTAGCGCCAGGCCAAAAATATGGGTTGCAGTTTGCACCATAGCGACGTGAATTCAATGACTTAGGTGCAAACCTAGGCCCCTCAGGTTTGCACTTGGTTTGCACCCAGCCCTCGCATGGTTTGCACCCTTTCGACGTGATTTCAGCAGCTTAACTGCAAACCATCACCCAACCCTTCCCGGATACTCCCCATGACGCTTCCCTGGATGGCCGAGCGGATCCAAATCCGCGCGATTGCCTCGCTCTGCCCGCATGCCGGTAATGCGCGCGTGCAATTGGCCAGGCATGCGCGACCTTCGCCACCGCTCAAGAAGCTGCAAGGCGCTACCGTCGCGCCTGGCCAGATCGTAGCCTGCTCTGCCCGCATCCGATTCAGCCGAGCATGATCGCGTGGAAACTATGCCCTCAAGCAACGCGCCACGGCTGGCATGAAGTGTGCGACCGGGGGTGTCTCCAGCCCCTTGACCTTGGCCCTTTCATCGTAACGGCGGAGTTGCACCGCTTCCTTATATTGCGGCAAGGCTTCAAATGCCTGCACTTCTTCAGGCGACATCGGCCCACCCTGAAGCGTCAGGCTTTTCACGCTATCTGAGGATAGCTTCGCAAAATAATCCGCCTCCACGGCACAGAGATAGCGCTTGGCTGCAACATGCAAGCGCACAGGCTCTGTCACCTCAGCGCCGAAATGCTCCTTGAGCCATTCGTGGCCAAGCTCCTCGTGCCGATCATCAATGCCCTTGTCAGCAGGATTATCACCAAGGTCATGTACCATATGGCCGATATCATGCAGCAGGGCCGCGACGATCATGGCATCGCCCTTACCTTCCTGCTCGGCAAGCCAGGCGCCTTGCAGGGCGTGCTGCTGTTGATTGATCAGCGACAGCCCGTAACGGCCACTGGCTTTTTGCTCAAGCAAGCCTTGGATTTCGTTCAGGAGTTCGTTCTTCATGCTCATCACTTTCCATTCTCGAAATAAACAGGGTTGGTCCAAGCCCGACGACCAGCAGCGTCCGCAATCACGATACGCGCAAAACCGCCCGCGCGGTGCTTGGCATAGTTCAAACGCACCCGGGTTTGACCGTGCAGGACTGATTGCGCAGCGCGAGACCCGCGTCCCAGCACCATGACGCTTGCCGCGGCGCTGCAGGTGACTTCGACTTCTTCCGCTCCCCAGGTAACATGGTGGATCAATGGGCCTTGTGTTGCGTAGTAATGACCGGCTTTCAGCGCTGTTTGCAGAGCTTCAGGTTCATTCTTTTCGGCTTTCACCATCACCCAGCCGCCGAAGGCATCCATACAAGCAAAATGCGCGTCATCAACCGCGATCAAGCCAATGCGGCGCCCCTGGGACAGAAGCTGATCGGCGAGATAAACACCATCACCACGCTCAGTGCGAAGCTGGGAAGTGTGGTTGTAAACCTCTACTGCATGGGCATCAGGCAGCGTAGCCGCGTCCTCGGCCGTCAGAGCATACCATCCCGGATGTGGAATGGCGACAAAGGCGCCAGCGGCAACCGCACGGGCAGCTAAGGCTGCACCATTTTCACCCTCCTGCAGCGGTGCAAATTCGGTAGGTAAACCCACTGCCAAGATATGCCAGATTTCGCCCAATTGAGTTGCGGGCGCATGCAATTCTGCGCCAAGGATTGTGGTAAATTGCCCTGTTCTAAAGGGCCGCGTATCCACGATCGGGAAGCCGTATTTAGCCATAAAGTGATCGGTGAGCGCAAGGAAATCATATCCTGCCTCTCGATAAGTCGCGCACACGGCCTCGGGCGATCTCACCCCATCTGAGGCATTGGAATGGGTGTGGATATTGCCTTTCCAAAAGCGACCTGGCGCAGAAAAAGTAGGATCAATTGGGCTTTGGGTAGTCATCGGTCTTTCAAACTCCGGCAAAAGCAGGTTCGGCAACCCGGGTTGCACGTGTGGCGGCATCAAGTAACGCCGCGGTATAGGGATTGGAAGGCGTGCGGAAAACCGCGTTCGTTTCGCCCTGTTCGAGAATGCGACCGCTACGCATAACAATCACTCGGCTTGCCATACGCCAGATCACCGTCAGATCATGCGTGATCAGCAATAGTGCGGTCCCGGCGCGACGCTGCATCGCTGCAAGTTGGTCAAGCAATTGGGCCTGTACCGAGGCATCAAGCGCTGAGGTTATTTCATCACACACAAGCAAATCCGGCTCCGCAGCAAAGGCACGCGCGATGGCTACCCTTTGCTGTTGCCCCCCCGATAATTGACGGGGAAATCGTGTGAGAAGGTCAGCGTTCAGGCCCAGCTCTTCAAACAGTTGGACGGTGCGTGCTTCTGCCTTTCGTTTGTCAAGGCCGTGAAACAGCCGCATCGGACGCGCAACTTGGTCTCCCACCCGGCGCCTGGGATTAAGTGAGGAAAGCGGATCCTGGAAGACCATCTGAATACGGCGTCGATGTTCAATGGTTCGTGCGGCAGCGCGCCCGGCAAGTGCAGCCCCGTCAAAGCGCAGTACGCCACGCTCCGGTGCCAAAAAACCAGTCACAAGGCCGCCAAGGGTTGTTTTTCCTGAGCCTGATTCGCCAATCACCCCCAAAACTTCGCCACGGCCTAGGCTGAAATTGATATCGGTCAATGTCGGCGTCGTTGTGGATGCACGACGTAACAGCAAGGATGGGCGCGCATAGCTGAACCCAAGCCCTGCGCCTTCAAGAAGTATACTTCCATGACGGCCGGGCTGCGCTTCAGATGCACCATCAACGCGCAAAGCCGATCCCAAAAGTAGTCTTGTATAGGGCTGCGCAGGTGCGCCAAAAACCTGCTGAACCGGGCCTTCCTCCACCACCTTGCCGTGCTGCATTACCATCACGCGGTCCCAAATCTCGGCGATGACATTGAGGTCATGCGTGACAAAGACCATGGCACCACGACGCGCCCTGCGCAGTCGCTGGATCAGTTCCAGTACCTGCGCCTCGGTGGTTTTGTCGAGCGCGGTTGTGGGTTCGTCCAGTACCAGTAAGGCTGGATTGCAGGCCAGCGCACAAGCTAGCACTACCCGCTGACGTTGCCCGCCAGAGAGTTGATGCGGATAGCGCTGTGCAATCTTCTCGGGCTCGGACAGGCCCATTTCTGTTAGTAATTCAAGCGAACGTAAGCTTGCGGCCTTGGGCGAAAGCCCGGCTCGGTGCCGCAGTACCTCCTCCACCTGAACACCAACCCGCAGATGAAAGGTCAGCGATGAAAGCGGGTTCTGAGGAACCATGGCAACGTCACGCCCGCGCAGCGCGGCAAGAGCTTTCGGCGCAAGTGAAACAAGATCGCACCCGCCAAGCAGAATGGAACCAGACTCAATCCTACTGCCTCCCCGCGCATGGCCGAGTAGTGCGCGCGCAAGAGTGGATTTCCCGCTTCCGCTCTCACCGGCAATACCGAGTGTCTCACCGGACGCCAAATCGAAGGACACCTCATTCACCACTTGATTTCGACGGCCCTGTTGGCTGAACCAGGAGATGTTCAAGCCGCGGACGCTGAGCAAGGGCTCAACCACTGGCGCCCCCACGGGCCGCATCCAAGCCAAGTGCTTCGGCGAGACCTTCCGCGGCCAGATTTATCCCAAGCACAAGCGTGCTGATCGCAAGCGCAGGTGCAAGCACAAGATGTGGTTCGCTATCCAACAAGGCCATGGCATCTTCCACCATCAGCCCCCAATCCGGTGTTGGTGGCGAAATGCCAAGCCCAAGAAAGGATAGCGCTGAAACCAGCAGCAAGGCGGATGAGGCACGAAGCGCGAATTCCACCGCCATCAGATCTGCCACATTGGGCAAAAGCTCACGCAGGATTATCTTTGGGCCGCTTTCACCATTCAGTTGGGCCGCGCGCACGTAGCCTTGTTCCATCAGCACAATGCCAGCGGCGCGTGTTGTACGAATGACGCCCATCATTTGGATGATCCCTATCGCCAAGATCAAGATGGGGATTGATTGTCCAAAGCCAGTCACGAATATGGCAACAAAGAGGATAGTGGGCACCGCGAGTTTCATTTCAACGAGGCGAAGCATGCAATCATCAAAAGCGCCACGCATAAAGGCGGCAGAAAGCCCAAGTACCGCGCCTCCAACGACAGCAATTACCCCAGCGGCAAAGGCAACGAGCATCGCAACCCGGCCGCCCCATAGCAAACGCGAAAAGGCATCCCGGCCTAAATCATCCGTACCAAGCCAATAGGTGGCGCTGGGGGGTTCTAGCGGCGCATCCAGCAGAGATGTCGGCGCATAAGGCGCGACCCAAGGTGCGCCGATGGCCACAACCAAATGCAGCACCACCAGAAGGATACCAATCAGGCAGGCAGGATTGCGGAGCAGCGCCTTCATGCGCGGCGCGTCCGAGGATCAAGCGCGCTTATGCCAAGATCTGCCAATAGATTGAAGCTTACCACACAGATAGCGGCAGCAAGGGCGATGGCCTGGACAACATGAACTTCCCGGCGTGTCACGGCCCGGACCAATTCGGCGCCAATACCGGGATAGGCGAACACCATTTCAACCACCACAATGCCCGAAACAAGAGAAGCGGCATAAAGCGCGGCAGCTGAAAGGCCCGGAATCACCGCTGCTGGTAGCGCATGCACCAATAGAATCCGCCAGCGCGGTATGCCTGACAGGTGAAGCCTTTCCACAAAGTCAGACGCCATCACTTCAATCATGCCAACCCGCAGGATCCGCCCCAGATAGGCTATGGAGCCGATGATAGTGGTAATCACCGCCAGTGGCGCGGCGGCAAGCAGAACGCTCAACGGGTCATCGGTGCTTGCGGTATGTCACGCGCAGGGGATTTCCCCCGCCGATGACGGAGACAAACAGATGAGCAAGATCCTTCACACCGAAAACCAAGACTGGGGTTTCTGGGGCACCATGCGCGAACACGCAGCGCCCGCCTGGCCGATCGCCTTCACCGCGATCCACAACGCGACCAGCACGGATCCCGCCTCGGTCCGCGCGTTCCTCGACAGCCGCTACGGGCGCCACTTCGCGGACGGGGTGAATGGCCAGATGCATTACGGCGCGAGCCTCGCGGACGCCATCGCAAAGACCACCGCAGAATGGATGGGCTGGCGCATCACGCAGCGCACCAGCCGCGAGACGGGCATCCCCGTCGGCCTGCCTTACCTGACGGGCTTCGTGATCAACGAGGGGATCGCCGCCGAGGCGCAGGACTGACACGCCGCACGCCGCACAGCGGCGCCGCACTGCCCCGCAGGGTCCGCCCGCGGGGCTCCCGGCAGTAGGGGCCGATGGTCGGCGCCCGCAACCGGAGACGAAGACGATGAAACTCTCAGACACGCAGCGGATTGTATTGAACCACGGCGCGCAGCATCCGCAATTGCTGGCGATTGCACCGAAGCACTTGCCAGTTGCTGCCTGCCGCGCGGTGGTAAACAGCCTGATCAAGAGCCGCCTGCTGATTGAGGTCGCTGCACCGCGCGATCAATTGGCGATGGTGTGGCGGAAGGATGCGGATGGCACGCCGATCCTCATCCAGGTGACGGATGAGGGGCTGCGCGCGATTGGCATCGACCCGAATGAGGGGCGCGTGGCGCCAGACACGGCGCCACAGGGCGGGGAAGACAACGCACAGCAGGCTAAGGAGCAGCCTTCCGCCGAGGCCGCCCCAACCGCGCCCGAGGCGCCCAACATGGGAAGCGTGAACCTACGCGAAGCCGCCGAGCGTTTGCTCGCAGCCTGGGAAGAAACGCCGCCCGCGAATGCTGAAAAAGACCCCATTTCGCGCGCGATGGACATGCTGCGCAGCGCCCTGATGCGGCGCGGCACACGCGCCACGGGCGCGCCGCGCAAGCCGCGCGAGGGCACGAAGCAGGAAGTGGTGCTGGCGATGCTCCGCCGCCCTGAAGGCGCGACGGTGGCACAAATCGCCGAGGCCACCGGCTGGGCGCAGCACACGGTGCGCGGGTTTTTCGCCGGGCTGAAAAAGCGCCAGGGCATCACGGTGCAGATTGCGGAACGCATCCGCCAGGTCGGCCCGAACAAGCAGGGCGCAAAAGGATCCTACACCGTCTACCGCGTGACGGAATGAAGCTGCCCAGCCACAGCGGCATGAATGATTGCCAAGCCCAGGGATCATCGCGATCCCTGGCGCTTTATTGCCTTGGCTCGCACGAAACACAGCGCGAAGCGTCCGTCACGCAAGACGGAGAGTGACGATGAACGCAGAAACTGAAACGCGATGGATCATACTGGGCACCGATGGCCGGCATGTGTCCCTTGGTCGCACTGAGCCAAGCGAGGCGGAGATAGCCACCGCCAGCGACGCCCTTGCCGCGCAGGGGCTTTCGGGCTGGCTCGCGCGCATGCAGGGCGAATACTACAGCCGGGGGAAAGTGATGCTCCAACCCCTACAGCGCATCGGCGCCGATCACGAAGCAGACTGGCAAGCCGCCCTAACTGCATTCCACGCAGCGCGCCACCTCGCCACACACTGACGCCCTGAACCCCTACCAACGCGCGGCGGGAGGTCGCCGCCATGGCTGAACTGACATCCTCCACGCGCAAAGCCGCACAACACCTTGGCGTCAGCTGAGTAGGAGCTTCACGGATGGATATCACATTTGGTAATTTCTAAGTCCTGCTGGACCATTTTACCTGCACATATCTTCCAAGCCGCGTCCACCCGAGCAAATTTGATTTTCTTCAAACTATCACAAATCAGAAACGTCATTGCCACCGTTCATCTGCAAGCAGATGCAATCGCTAGATCAGGATCTCTTTGCGTGCAGGGTATCTCCATCAGATCTGTTTCGCGTCACTTTGGGTCGGTAAAGGCGCTTGATAACGTATCGCTAGACGTGGCCGCGGGTGAGTTTGTCGCCCTGGTCGGGCCATCCGGCTGCGGCAAATCCACCCTCATGCGCATCGTCGCCGGCATTGAATCCGCCGATGCAGGTTCACTTTCCATTGGGTCACGAGACGTTAGTGCGTTACGCGCCGCCGAACGTAATGTCGCGATGGTTTTTCAGAATTACGCGCTTTATCCGCATCTGACTGTCAGTGAGAATATTGCCGTTCCTCTTGCGATGCGGCGCCTTTCTGCCCTGGAGCGCCTTCCCCTTTTTGGTCGCATGATGCCAGGCCTTTCGCAGAAGCGGGCGGCGATCGCCACCGATGTCCTTCAGGCTGCCCAGTCGCTCGGCCTGGACGCCTTGTTAGATCGAAAGCCGGGGCAGCTTTCTGGCGGGCAGCGACAACGCGTAGCGCTAGCTCGGGCAATTGTTCGCCATCCCGCCGCTTTTCTGATGGATGAGCCGCTTTCCAACCTGGATGCGGCGCTTCGTGTGCAAACACGCCGTGAGATTGTTGAGATTCATCGCCGCGTCGGCGCTGCGACACTCTACGTGACACATGATCAGTCAGAAGCCCTGACCATGGCGGACCGCGTCGCCGTCATGCAAGCTGGTCAGATTTTGCAGGTTTCCTCACCTGAGGCGATTTACCACGATCCGCAGGACATCCGCGTGGCAACCTTCATTGGTAGCCCGCGGATCAATTTAATCTCGGCTGCAGCGGATGCCGCTGGTCATGTCCATATCGCGGGAAATTCCAGTGGGCTTCATGCAACGCCTGGTCCCGTTACCATTGCCATTCGTCCGGAGAATCTCCGGATCGAATCCAATGGTATTCCTTGTGTGGCGGAAGGTATCGAATTTCTCGGGGAAAGCCTGCTGCTTCATGCGCGCCATAGCGCCGGCAGTGAAGCCTTTATCATACGGCTTCCTCCAGAAATGCCGCGCCCGCATGACGGTGAGGTGGTCCATCTTGCGTTTGAGGCTAAGCACGCTCTGCTGTTTGATCAAAATGGCAAGCGTCTGGCGCCAAGCAAACATTCTACTCAGAACCAGGAATTGACCCTTGCCTGAAGCAATGTCTGCGGCTGCGCCTGCATCATTTGAGGCAAGACCGCGCCGTCTTGCGCGGGGCGAAGCCCTGGTCGGCCTGTTGCTGAGCCTACCGGCAGGTATCGCCTATTTCCTAATGCTCCTATTGCCCAGCTTGGCCACAATCCTTTTGGCTTTCACAGATTACGAATTGGGCGCACTCGAATGGGGCTGGATTGGCGCAGCGAATTTTGAAGAAATGCTGGAAGATCGTGGCTTTGCAGTCGCTCTTCGCAATACCGTAATTTACGTCGGGTTCGTCACGCCGCTTTCCATTTTACTCGGCCTTGGTGCAGCGCTTTTGATTGAAGCGGGCATTCGCGGGCGCGCCCTGTTTCGTGCGGTCTTCTTCTTGCCAGTAGTTTCCTTGACTGTCGCCATGGCAGCAGCTTGGCAATATCTGCTACATCCAACGATCGGGCCTTTGAATGCTTTTTTGCGCCTTCTTGGAGTCACCTCCCCTCCCTTCTGGCTTTCATCTTCAGATTGGGTGCTGCTCAGTCTCGGGGCCATCGGTACTTGGGAGAATATTGGCTATAACATGGTGCTCTTCCTGGCGGGTCTTAGCGCGATTCCGCGCGAACTTTATCATGCCGCAGAAGTTGATGGGACCAAAACCTGGCTTGATCGGTTTCGGCTCGTTACCTGGCCAATGCTTGGACCAACGACACTCTTCGTGCTGACCATTACCATGATCCGCAGCATCCGGGTTTTTGATACGGTTGCTGTTCTGACGCAAGGTGGGCCGAACAAGGCGAGTGAAGTCCTGCTGCATACCATGTACAAGGAAGGCTTTACCTTCATGCGGCTTGGGTATTCTGCCGCGATCACCTTGGTTTTCCTGATGATGGTTCTGGGCCTTGTCTGGCTGCAAACCAAAGCTCTGGATAAGCGGGTGCATTATGGCTAAGCGCGACTTGAGATCGCTTTGGGCGGATACGCCGCGCCTGCTTGTGCTGGGCTTCCTCGCGCTCTTGCTGCTCATGCCCTATATCTGGATGATCTCCGCCAGCGTGAAGCCACTGGATGAGTTATTTCGTACCAGTCTCAATCTTTGGCCAGAACGCTTTTACGGTGTTGAGAATTACCGGCAGGTTTTTTCACAGATTCCCGTATTCGGGTACCTCTGGAACGGTATTGTTGTCTGCGCTGGAATTCTTTTTTTCCAGTTACTTTTCGCCGTTCCGGCCGCCTATGTGCTCGCGAAACTGAACTTCCCTGGCCGAGATCTGGTCCTTGGCCTGGTTATGCTGGGACTTCTTGTGCCGCCCCACGTTCCAGCGTTGCCTATTTATGTTGCCTTCAGCAAAATGGGGCTGTTGAACACCTATGCAGCGCTGATCCTGCCCTTCACCATTTCAGTCTATGCAATTTTTCTATTCCGTCAATTCTTCAAGGCACTACCGGATGAATTGGTGCATGCCGCACGCCTGGATGGCATTGGCGAATTTGAAATTGTCTGGCGTGTCATCCTTCCAAACGCGTGGCCTGCGGCCACGGCTTTTGCAATCTTCTCCGTGGTTGCGCATTGGAATGATCTTTTCTGGCCGCTAATTGTGATTGAAGGGCAAGCACGCGCCACCCCGGCGCTTGGCGTCTTGTATTTTCGTTCTGATGAGGCGGGCGATGATTTTGCTGCATTGATGGCGGCTGCCGTCATCATGACGCTGCCGCTAGTCCTGGCATTCCTTTTCGCACAACGCCGCTTCGTTGAGGGTATCGCCACAACCGGACTGAAGGGATGAAGCCATCATGACGCCAAAACCGCTCATTTTACGCAGAAGAAGCCTGGCCGGGATCGCATTTGCGGCGCTTGCTGCACCTGCGCTCCGCGCGCAACCAAACGTTGAAATCACCGTTCATTATTCTCAGCCACACGTCTTTCGTGAATCCAAGGAAGCCGTTGCAGTAGCCTTTTCGCGACACGAACCCGGCATACGCATCAATTGGGTGACCACTCCAAATTATGATGAGGGAACACAGCTTATCTTGCGCCAGGCCGTTGCCGGCACTCAGGCGGATTTGACCTATCAGGGCCTGAATAGGCTGCGCGTCCTCGCCGAACGCGGTATCTGTCAGGATCTAACGCCCTTCCTGAATCGCGAAAGTAATCCTGCCAGTCAGGGATATAGTGAGACCATTCTTGGTCTTGGTAGAACCGCCGGCATGCAAGCGGGCCTTGCCTATGCTGTTTCGACAATGATCACCTATATGAATCTCGATGTTCTGCGCGATGTCGGTGTGGATGCCAGAACCTTTCCAACCAATTGGGATGGCGTTCTTGATCTCGCGGCTCGCATCGCTCGGCTACCGAATGCGCCTGATCCGCTCTATTACGATATCGGCGAATGGGCGTGGTCTGCGTTACTTTACGGTCATGGCGGCCAATACATGAGCGGTGATGAACGCCGCTTTCTGATGGATACGCCCCAAGGTCTGGCTGCCATGCGGCTTTATCAGCGTATTTTGCGCGAAGGGCGAATGCCAAATTTGAACACACCCGCGGCACAGCAGGCATTTGGCGCCGGGCGTATCGGTATCCGCTTCGGGTCAACCGCTTTTCTGCGCAATGTCATGCAATCAGTGGGGCAAAACTTTCCCCTTGCAACGACGATCATGCCAGTCATTGATCTAGAGCGTGGCCGGCTTCAGGTGGGTGGTTCAGCCGGCATGCTGCTCACGCGTGATCCGGTGAAGCAGGAAGCCGCGTGGAAATTCCTTCGATTTTCGACGAGCGCCGAGGGCACCGCGCTGATGGTTCAGAATACCGGCTACGTCCCCTGCAACCAGATGGCGGTAGATGACCCACGCTGGTTGGGTGAATTCTACCGGGCCAATCCACTATTCTCGGCAGCCATGCGCCAGCTTCCCATCACTGTCGCCTGGTATGCATTCCCAGGCACGAATGGTGTGCGCATCAGTCAAACCATATCCGATAATCTGCAGCGTCTTGTTGAGGCACGTGCCACGCCTGAACAGGTAGTTCAAGACATGCAGCGCGAAGTCACGCGCCTGTTACCACGCGCTTCCTGACCCCCAAAACCAGAAGGACGTATCCCATGAAATCATTTACCCGTCGCACTGCCTTGGGCGTCACGGCCGGCTTGCTCGCCGCGCCGCAATTGCGCGCCCAGGGGAATGTGGAAATCACGGTGCATTATGCACAGCCGCAGATCTTCAAAGAAAGTTACGACGCGATTGCGGCGGAATTCGCCAAGCGTGAACCGAATACTACGGTCCGCTTCATCACAACGCCGAATTATGAGGAAGGCAATCAGCTTATCCTGCGGCAAGCGGCCACCAATCAACTACCCGATCTTTCATACCAAGGCTTCAATAGGTTGAGGGTATTCGCCGAACGAGGCATTGCTCAAGATCTCGTGCCCCTTCTTGCGCGTGAGGGTGATCCAGCGGCCCATGGCTATACGCCCGGCATCCTTGCCCTTGGCCATTTTGGCGGCATGCAATCAGGGCTTGCCTATGCCGCATCCAACGCGATTTCCTACTACAACACCGAACTTCTGCGCCGCGTTGGCGCCAATCCTGCCCCAGAAGCTTTCCCAAAAACCTGGGATGAGGTGATTGCGCTTTCGGCGCGCATCAAGGCGCTTGGCGATGGCACTGAAGGCATGTGGTTCCAATGGCCTGGCGATGACTGGATGTTTTCAGCGCTACTGTTTAGCCACAGCGCGCGCATGCTTACGCCGGATGAGCGCGATGTAGGCTTCGCGGGCCCCGAAGGCCTCGCCAGCTTGCGCTTGCTCCGCCGCATGGTGACCGAAGGCGGGATGCCGCAACTGAATGGCACAACGGCACTTCAGGCCTTTGCGGCCGGCAAGCTCGGGATGCGCTTTGGTTCAACTGCCTTCCTGCGGAATATGATGACCAGCGTCGGGCGTAATTTTGAAATGCAAACCGCGCTGCTGCCGGTTGTTGATCCCGTGAATGGCCGCCTGCCCACAGGTGGTGCCGCTGGCATGTTGACCGCCCGCGATCCCGCAAAGCGTGAGGCTGCCTGGAAATTCCTCCGCTTTTCAACAAGCGCGGAAGGAACGACCTTGATGGTCAAGAATACCGGCTATGTCCCCACAAACCAGCTTGCCATTGATGATCCGCGTTATCTTTCTGAATTCTATCGCGAAAATCCCCTTTTCAAGACCGCCACAATGCAAGTGGACCGGATGGTGCCCTGGTATGCTTTTCCCGGTACGAATAGCGTTCGTGTGACTGAAGTGATGGTGAATAATATGGCGCGCGTTGTCGAAGGCACCGCGACGCCCGAAGTGGCGCTGGCGGATATGGCGAGTGAAGTTCGCCGCTTGCTGCCGCGTCGGGGTTGAAACATGCATACTATCCTTCAGCTCACTGATTCCCATCTCTCGCCTCGGAATGAGTTATTCCGCAGCAACCTTGCCTTGATCCGTGCACTGGCAGTAGCGGCCCCGCCCGACCTTACTGTTGCCAGCGGTGATCTTTCGCTTGATGGCGCAGATCATGAGGCGGATATGTCCTTTGCCGCCGAAGAACTGGGCCGCTTTCCAGGCCCAATTCTAGCTCTGCCAGGCAATCATGATACGGGCAGCCACCCCCATACCATGCCGCGGCAGCCCTTTGACGAAACTAGGCTGACAAGGTTTCAGCGGCATTTGGGTGCGGGGTATGGTCTGCATGATCTGCCTGGCTGGCGCATCATCGGCCTTAATTCCGAAGTGATGGGAACGGGGCACTCGGAAGAAGAAGCTCAGGCGCGCTTCATCATTGAAGCCGTTGAAAGCGCAGATGCGCGGCGATTGGCGGTGTTCTTGCACAAGCCCATCTTTGTGACGCATCCAGATGATCCGGTTTTTGATTACTGGTCTGTGCCTCCGCACGCGCGCGATTCATTGACGCCCATCCTGGAGCATCCAGGGCTTCGCCTGGTCGCCTCTGGCCATTTGCACCTGCATCATGAATTCAAGCGTGCCTCAGTATCCTTTGTCTGGGCGCCGCCACTTTCCTTTGTGGTGGAGGAGGATGAGCAGCAAGGCCTGCCTGGGGCGCGGCGCTGCGGTGCCCTGCTGCATCACCTGCATGCGGACCATGTGGAGACGGTTTTGCTGGAACCAGATGGCATGGAGGTGCCCTATCTTGGCCCTATCCGCCATCAGACCTATCCGCGCACCAGTTCCTGAGTTGTCATTGTGGCGCGCCTTGGCGCGTCACAATACATTAATGATCGTAATACCTCGAAAGGTATTCTGAGCCTTTCGACTTGGCGGCGCGTTCGCCGCTATCATTTGGGAGAATGACATCACACGCGTGATTATGGTGGCCCCAGACGGGCTTCGTCCCGACATGGTGGACCCTGTGGCGACGCCGTATTTGTATGTGCTTGGGGTGGCTGGTGCGCGCTTTTCGCGCGCGCGAAGCGTACTCCCATCTGAAACACGGGTTGTGACGCCGTCGCTCATTACAGTCTGCCGCCCTGGGGACCATGGCTCGCTTTGAAGGCATAGTGTAGCTGCCGCTATCCGGGTGAACTCTTTGCTCGTGAATTATTTTGAAATCGCGATATAGTCATACGTCGATTCGAAAAAGATCATCGTACATCCAACAGCATATCATCAATGATTGAAGTCTAGCCATACTTAGCCTTTATCGCAGACCCGCCTCAATCCACTCTTTTTAAGCTTGAGGATGACTGAAACGAAAACGTCATTCCATTGTCATTCTGGTGAAATGCCCTTCGCCTACCGAAAAAAAATTCACGGGAAGGGTATCGACATGAACCGCTTTAGTCGCAGATCTCTGATTTTGACCACATCCGCCTTCGCCACGCTGTCCGCGCCGGCAATTCATGCTCAATCGCGTGGTGCATTGCGTGTGGGCCTTGGCCCGCAGCAGCCCACCCAGGCTGATACACGCCGCGTGTGGGAGCCTCTCTATCGCTTGGTCGCCGAACGTCTCGGTTTAAGCCTCACGCTCAATGTCGCCAACGACTGGGCCGGTATTTCTGTAGCGCTTCAAAATGAGCAGATTGATATCGCGCAGATGGGCCCTTGGGGTTACATCCTGGCCCATGTGAATGGTGGCAGCCGTATCGTGAATACGATGCTGGTCAATGGTATTCCGACGTACAAGGCCATCATCGTCGGCCGACCCGGCTTGAGCATTGCACGTTTTCCTGAGGAAGCTCGTGGTCTATCCATGCAGATGCTGGATCGGGGATCGACTTCGGGCTGGCTGGTGCCCACGCATTTCCTGCGCAGCAAGGGCATTGATCCGCAGAGCTTTTTCAGCCGCTACGCCGAAGGCGCCTCCGCGGCCGCCGCGCAGATGGCGACGATCAACGGTCAGGTCGATCTGGCCACTGGCTGGGATACGCATCGCAATACGATGATCCGCAATGGGACGATCAACGCGACATCCAATCAAATTGTTTGGGAATCCGAACCGCTCCCCAATGAATGTGTTGTAGTGCGGCGCGGCATGGAAGACGGAATGGCCCGTCGTATCGGCGAACTTTTTGCTGGCCTGACGCAGTCCGAATTGGAATCGCTGCCATGGCCCTATACTGGCTTTGTGCCGGCCACGCATGAACCCTATCGGGGGCTTGAGCAGATGGGCCGCGACCTTGGCGTGCTCCGCGCAGCCTGAGGCGTGTCCGACTTTCCACGCAGGCTGCCGGACGGAAGTTACGTAGAAGCACCGTTTCGTCCCTTCTCTGCCGCGAATATCGCGCGTGCCTGCGTGGCTATTTTGCTCCTGGGTTTCCTGGCGCTTTGCATTCGGCTTGCTCAGGTGGACCCAGAAGCGCTGATCAATGGGTTGCCACGCCTACTTAACTGGGCGGCGAAAGCTTGGCCGCCCCTGCTCATTGATCTTGATGCCTTTGCGCTCCGTGGCCTTGAAACAGTCGCCATCGCCACAGTAGGCACGGTAGTAGCCACATTGCTGGCCTTTCCCCTCTCGGTCTTCATCGCGCGCAATGTCACGCCTTCGCCCGCACTCTCTCTTCCGGTACGCTGGGCAGTTAATGCGTTTCGTGGAATTGATACCGTTGTTTTCG
>CALRPR020000069.1:0-20307 GCA_943370125.1 Allobosea thiooxidans
TGGCACAAGGAAGCTCAACTCATTGCGGCTGGATGCCGATGCGCCTGGCAAGCGCGCCGTACATTTCACGTTCGCGGCGGACACGTTCGGCAAAAACGCTGCCACCTTCAAAGGCGGGCACCAGACCCGCGGGCGCCATGGCCTCGGCGACGGCGGGCATAGCCGTTACTTGCTGAAGCGCCTCGGTCAGCCGCGCAACGGCGGCGGCGGGCATGGAAGCGGGTGCCGCCACGCCATACCAGGGAATGGCCAAGGCGCGTTCGAGACCAATCTCGCCAAGGGTCGGCACATTGGGCAGTGAGGGATTTCGGTTTTCGCCAATCGTCGCAATGCCAATCAGCTTCCCGTCATTCACCGCCGGCACCGCAACCGAATCAAACAAAAGCTGTACGCGCCCGGCCAAGGCATCGGTCAGTGATGGGGCAGAGCCGCGATAGGGAATATGTTCAAGCTTGATGCCGGTGACATCACCGAAAAGCTCTCCGGTCAGTTGTGTGATGGTGCCAGGCCCGGCGGAGCCGAAGCGCAATTGCCCTGGATTGGCCTTGCCATAAGCGATCAACCCCGCAGCATCGCGGAATGGCAGCGAAGGATGGGAAGCGATGACACTATAGCCCAGTGTGATGCGCGCCACGGGGATGAAGGCGGTGGCCGGATCATAGGGCAATTGTGCCATGACATGCGGGCTGATGGTCAGCACCGCGGTTGGAAAAATCATTACCGTATGGCCATCACGCGATTGCGCGACGGCCTGCGCGCCAATGCTGCCCCCTGCCCCGGCACGATTTTCAATCACCACTGGCTGGCCTAAAAGCCGCGAGAGCGGTTCCACCATAGGCCGGACCGAAACATCGGAAGGCCCACCAGGTGGATAGGGCACCAGCAAGGTAAGCGGCCGCGTCGGCCAATCAGAAGCCCGGGCCAGATAAGGCAGGCTGAGCCCGGATGCCGCCACGGCGCCAAAGCTGCGCCTCGTGATCTTTTGCATGATGATGAAGCCCCCCAGCAGGTTTCGTCCAAAGACGCTTGGGCGAAGCTTAGCCTAAGCACGAGAAAACCCAAGTGGTTCGACCGTAACGGCGGGCCCTATCGCTGGATGACACGCGGCGGATCATTGGTTGAGTTGGCGCGCCCTGGTGGATTCGAACCACCGACCCACAGCTTAGAAGGCTGTTGCTCTATCCAACTGAGCTAAGGGCGCTCTGAAATCGCACGGTCAATGAGACCAATTCTCATGCCGGCCGAATTTGAAATTGTCAGCATAGACCTTGGGCTTGATGGCGCCGGCAGCCTTGGCAGACGATTCCGCCTCATACCGCAGGCCCTGGGCTTCGGCATAGGCGATAGCCTGTTCACGAGCATCGAAATGCAGCGTCACCTGCTTCGCGGTATCGGCGGATCCATACCAGCCCACCAATTGGTCAGCGCGCTGCGCTTCGCTGGACACGAAGCTCAGCACCCAGCCAGCCTTGCCGGCGCGGCCGGATTGCATGGCGGATTTCGCCTGCTGGTAGATGCGCGCGAAGCCTTTGGTTTCGGACATTGGGGTACCTCTTCCTCAGGGACTTCTTGTCCAACATTCGGCGCCGAATCTCAAGCGAAAGCCGAATGGCTTCCCCCGGCACGCGAATTGCACGCAGGCTCATAGCGCATACGCTAAATCAAGGAACCCAGCCATGCTGCCCAGCCAACGCGATGCCTTCGATATCCCGCGGGATGTCTGCTACCTGAATGCGGCTTCCTGGAGCCCGCTGCCCCGCGCCGTGCAGGCCGCCGGGCATGAGGGCGTGGACCGCAAGGCGCGCCCTTGGGCGGTGGACCCGGGGCTCGCGCGGGCGCAGCATGAACGCACGCGCGCGTCTGCGGCGGCACTGATCGGCGCGGCGCCGGAGGATGTGGCGCTGATCCCATCCGTTTCCTATGGCGTCGCAGTGGCGGGCAAGATTTTCGCGCCGGAAGCTGGCACGCGCGTGCTGCTGATCGAAGATGATCATTCCTCCCCCGTGCTGGAATGGATGACGCGCGCGACGGCCCAGGGTTTTGCGGTGGAGGTGGTGCGCCGCCCCGGCAATGGCGATTGGACATCGGCGGTGCTGGAAGCGATTGCACGGCCAGGCGCGGCACCCGTTTCGCTTGCCTCGATCTCCTCAGTGCATTGGGCCGATGGGGGCGTGATTGATATCGCCGCCATCGCGCCGGCCTTACGCGCACGCGGCGCGGCTTTGCTGGTGGATGCGACCCATGGCGCGGGGGTGACGCCTCTGAATATGGCGGAACTTGATCCGGATTTCCTGATCTTCCCGACCTATAAATGGGTGCTCGGCCCCTATGGGCGCGCCTTCATGTATATCGCCAAGCGCCGTCAGGAAGGTGTGCCGCTGGAACAAACCGGTTTTGGCCGCCGCGCCATTGCTTCCGAAGTTGCGCCTTATATGAAGGATACTGCCTTCACCCCCACCGCGCGGCGCTTTGATATGGGGGAACGGGACCATTTCATTTCATTGGAAATGGCGGCAGTGGGCATGGAGATGATGGCTGAATGGGGCCCGGGTGCCATCAGCGAAAGGCTTGGCGTGCTGACGGATCGGCTGGCGGAGGGCCTAGCTGCTCAAGGCGCGGTGCTGACCGAAAAGCGCTTTCGCGTACCGCATATCCTCAGCATCGCCTTCCCAGGTGGCATGCCGGAAGGGCTAGTGGAAAAACTCGCGGCAGCCGGCGCGCATGTGGCACCCCGCCTTGGGCGGATCCGCATCAGCCCGCATGTCTATAATGATGAGGCGGATGTTGATCGCTTTCTGGATATTTGGAGCAAGGTCACGCAATAATATAATCGGCGGGATCAAGGTTTTCCGTCATGCGCCGATAATCGACCAGTCGGAAGGGTGAATTAGTCACCACCCTGCCCGCCTTGTTCTTGTACCAACTGCCCACACCCGGATGCGTCCAGACCATGCGTTCATGCGTCGCATCCAGGAATTCATTATAGGCATCGCAGCGATCTTCGCGGATTTCGATGCTGCGGGCACCACTTTCCACCACTTCGCGAATGGCCTGCATGATGTAGCGCACCTGGCATTCCGAATGGAACATCGCACTTCCGCCATGCGCGAGATTCGTCCCCGGCCCATACAGCATAAAGAAATTCGGGAAGCGCGGCACCGTGATGCCAAGGAAGGCACGCGGATCATCCTCGCCCCAAACTTCCCGCACGGAAACGCCGTCGCGGCCAAAAATCTCGAAGGACCCAAGCGCCTTGGCGCCATCAAAACCCGTCGCCATGATGATGACATCGGCAGGGTGATGCCGCCCATCCTTGGTTTCCACGCCATCCTTGGTAATGCGCGCAATGGGGGTGGTCACCAACTCCACATTCGGCGCCGTCAGCATCTTGTACCAGCCATTATCGCGCAGCATGCGCTTGCCATAGGGCGGATAGGGCGGCACGACTTTTTCCAGCAAATCCGTGCGATTGCCGATCTGCGTCTTGATGTAGCCGATGACATCCTCTCGCAGCTTCTGATTGGTGGCATTGAGCGATTGCGCGGCCTGATCCCAATTCGGGTCTTTATGCAAGGACGCATGCATGCCATCGGCGGACGCCCAAAGAAGCTGGAAGCGATACCATTTGGCATAGAAGGGAATGTGCTTCAGCGCGGCCTTTTTCGCTTCCGTCACCACCGCATGGTAGTTGGCGTTATAGACCGCCCAATGTGCCTGGCGCTGGAAAATGGTGAAGTGGCCAAGCTTGGGGGCGATGGAAGGCCCGGCCTGCATGCCCGATGCGCCGGTGCCAATCATCGCCACGCGCTTGCCATCCAGGGCAACGCTATGATTCCAGCGCGCAGTATGAAATAGCGGGCCGGCGAAATCCGCAACGCCTGGAATGGGCGGGATCACCGGGCGGCTGATGGTGCCAACGGCGCCCACTAGCGCTTCGAATTCATGGGTTTCTTCGTGGCCTTCGGCATCGCGCGTTGTTACGCGCCACAGCGTGGCCGCTTCATCATAATGCGCGGCAACGACGCTGGTATTCAGGTGCAGATGGCGCCGCAAACCGTATTTATCGGCAATGCCTTCCAGATAACGCCAAAGCTGATCGCGCTTGGAGAAATGTTCCGGCCAATCATGGTTTGGTTCAAACGACAGCGAATAGAAATGATTGGGGGTATCCACGCCGCAGCCCGGATAGTCGTTTTCATACCAGGTGCCGCCCACGGCATCGTTCTTCTCGAAAATCGTGAAGGGCAGCCCGGCTTCCTGCAGCTTGATCGCCATCAGCAGGCCGGAAACGCCAGCGCCAATAATGCCGGTGCGGAACGCCGCACGGCGCGCTGCCGGCACCTCGCGGCGCCACTGCACTGTCTTTGGGTCCGGCGCATCCACCACGGTTTCTTCGCGGATCAGCGGCAGATATTCCGGCGGAACCTCGGCCCCCACGCCGACAGAAAGCATACGATGCAGCAGATGCGCTGGTGGCTCCGCAGGCAAAGCTCGCCCGCTTTGCGCGTAATCCAACAGCACGTCACGCAGCCTGGCGCGGAGTGCGGCGCGCAGTTCATCAGGTGCGGATTCGTGGAAATTCCAGGGCCCCTTGATATGGGGGGCGAGCCGATCAAGCCATTCGGCCTCACCGCTCAGATGCACCAGCACCATCAGCAAAGGCGCGATGTCGCCCCCTGCCAGTGCCTCATCCAGTAAGGCAGGGTTGGAAAGGAAGGTTTTCGGGTCAGGGATCATGGCGCCTAGCTGATCACGCCGGCGCCTCAAATGCAAAAGGGCCTCGCGTGATACGCGAGGCCCCTTCCCGTTCCAATCCCGTGAGGATCAGACGGAGTAGTACATTTCGAACTCAACCGGGTGCGGGGTGTGTTCAAACTTGTACACATCCGTCCACTTCAGTTCGATATAGCTTTCGATCTGATCCTTGGAGAAGACATCGCCGGCGAGCAGGAAGTCGTGATCCGCTTCCAGCGCCTGCAGCGCTTCACGCAAGGAACCGCATACGGTCGGAATGCCCTTCAGCTCTTCCGGCGGCAGGTCATACAAATCCTTATCCATGGCATCGCCCGGATGGATCTTGTTCTTGATGCCATCAATGCCGGCCATCAACATCGCCGCGAAGGCGAGGTAGGGGTTCGCACCCGGATCCGGGAAGCGCACTTCAACGCGCTTTGCCTTCGGGCTCGTCGCGTAGGGAATGCGGCAGGAAGCCGAACGGTTGCGCGCGGAATAGGCGAGCAGCACGGGCGCTTCAAAACCCGGGATCAACCGCTTGTAGGAATTGGTCAGCGGGTTGGTGAAGGCATTCAGCGCCTTGGCGTGCTTGATGATGCCGCCAATGTAGTACAGCGCCATTTCCGAAAGATCGGCATAGCCATTGCCGGCGAACATCGGCTTGCCGGCCTTCCAGATGGACTGGTGCACATGCATGCCTGAGCCATTATCGCCATAGATCGGCTTCGGCATGAAGGTAGCGGACTTGCCGTAGCTATGGGCGACATTATGCACGCAGTACTTGTAGATCTGCATATGATCGGCCTGCTGCACCAGCGGGCCGAACTTCGTACCAAGTTCGTGCTGGGACTGCGCCACTTCATGATGGTGCTTTTCAATCGCAAGGCCCATCTCACCCATGGTGGAGAGCATCTCGGCGCGCAGATCCTGTTCGCTATCCACCGGCGGCACCGGGAAATAACCACCCTTCACAACCGGGCGGTGACCCATATTGCCTTCCGGATAGTCCTTCATATTCGCGCCGGGGCCTTCGATGCTATCCAGCGAGTAATGGCCGAAATTGCCGCCCGTGCCGAACTTCACATTGTCGAACACGAAGAATTCCGCTTCCGGGCCAAAGAAGGCCGTATCACCCAGGCCGGTGGACTTCAGATATTCTTCGGCCTTCTTCGCGGTGGAGCGCGGGTCGCGGTTGTAGCGCTGGCCGGTGGAGGGCTCATAAATGTCGCAGAAAAGGATCATCTGCGGCTTGGCCGAGAAGGGATCCATCACGGCGGTGGTCGCATCCGGCATCAGGATCATGTCTGATTCATTGATCGCCTTCCAGCCCGCGATCGAGGAACCATCAAACATGATCCCTTCTTCGAAAACTTCCGGTTCAATGGTGGAGACATGCTGGGCAGTGTGCTGCCACTTGCCGCGCGGATCCGTGAAACGGAAATCCACATATTCCACGCTATGTTCCTTGATCATCTCCATAACCTTGGAGACGGCACTGCCACCCGCGGCGGCTGCTGGCTTCTTGGCCATCCTATGCGATCCTATTCCCTGCTAGCGAACCCCGAAAGAAACTGCCCCAAGCCGCGATTTCGGTACCTCGCGCCTCAGTCCGGCACCAGGCAAGCCCCCTGGAGGAGCCGCCCGGCTTGTTCAGGCACAGCTTGGCCAAGGCCCTGCTGCTCCTCGCCGCAACGCCCCCTGCCGTAGGGGGCTCGGCGAAATCCTTGGTCGTCAGACCGCGTCTTCGCCCCGTTCACCGGTGCGGATGCGGATCACTTCCGAAATGTCTGATACAAAAATCTTGCCATCGCCGATGCGCCCGGTGCGGGCGGCGCCCTGAATGGCTTCCACGGCGCGGTCAAGCATGTCGTCGCTGCAAATCACTTCCACTTTCACCTTGGGCAAGAAATCCACGACGTATTCGGCGCCGCGATAAAGCTCTGTATGGCCCTTTTGCCTACCAAAGCCTTTCGCTTCGATGACTGTCAGGCCCTGAAGCCCGATTTCATGCAGCGCATCCTTCACTTCATCCAACTTGAAGGGCTTTATGATAGCCTCGATTTTTTTCATCGCTCCCGTCCCGTCATAGGGGCCGCGCCCAGAACGCCACCAATAGTGGCGCCACAACGCTTGCTTGCGCGGCATATGGCATGCGCGGCGGGGGGGCGACAATGACGCCGGGGCAAAAAAATCGCTTTTCTGGGCAGAGTGCGCCTAATTTGCGTTCAGATTGCCCTTAATTTGATCATGCCGTTCGGGTGGCTTGCCCCGCGCTGCGCGGCACCCCATAAGCGAGCGAAGGCCGGCGCGGTCCGGTCAAGCATCTTCAGCATTCAGGCAAGGCAGATGAAGCCGCAAAACGAACTCCTCTCCGGCATCGGCACCACGATCTTCACCGTCATGTCGGCGCTCGCCAATCAGCATGGCGCGGTGAATCTGGGGCAAGGTTTCCCCGATTATGATGGCCCGGCCGATGTCATCCACGCCGCCGCCGCGGCCCTGTTGGATGGCCGGAACCAATACCCGCCCATGAGCGGCGTGCCGGAACTCCGCCAGGCCGTCGCGCACCATAACAAGCGCTTTTACGGCATTGAGGCGGACCCGAATGCAGAAGTGGTGGTGACCTCTGGCGCCACTGAGGCAATTACCGCCTGCCTCATGGCCGTGCTTAACCCCGGCGATGAATGCGTGCTGATCGAGCCGCTTTATGACACCTATTTGCCGGTGGTGCGGTTGCTGGGGGCCATCCCTAAGCTGGTGCGGCTCAGCCCGCCGGAATGGGCGTTACCGCGCGCGGAATTGGCGGCGGCTTTCGGGCCGAAGACTAAGGCTTTGCTGCTGAATACGCCGATGAACCCAACCGGCAAGGTTTTTACGCAAGACGAATTGGCCTTCATCGCGGGCTTGCTGGAACAGCATGATTGCTACGCGATTTGCGATGAGGTTTATGAACACCTGACCTTCGATGGCGCCAAGCATATCCCGCTGATGACACTGCCCGGCATGCGGCAGCGCTGCATGCGTGTTGGCAGCGCGGGCAAGACCTTTTCGCTGACCGGCTGGAAGATTGGCTATATCACGGCGGATCGCAGCATCTCACCCAATGTTGCCAAGGCGCACCAGAACCTTACCTTCACCACCGCGCCCAATCTGCAACGCGGTGTGGCCGTGGGGCTGATGAAGGATGACGCCTATTTCAATGGGCTTTCGACGCATTTGCAGGCGAAGCGCGACAAGCTTGGCGCGGGCCTCGCGCGGCTTGGCTTTGATGTGCTGCCGACCAAGGGTTCCTATTTCATCACCACGGATTTCCGCCCGCTTGGCTTCAATGGCGATGATGTCGCCTTCTGCCAGACGCTCACGGAAGAAGCGAAGGTCACCGCCATTCCGGTGACAGCTTTTTATGCGAGCGAGGATGCGCCATCGCATTACGCGCGCTTTGCCTTCTGCAAGGGCGATGCGGTGATTGATGAGGCGTTGGCGCGGATGGAGGCGTGGTTGGTGAAGCGGCGCGGCTGATCGCTTCACACATTTCCCGCGATATCAGGCTGCAAGAAAGTCTCGCAATTCAGCCAGAAAGCCCTCTGGATTTTCCGCGTGCAGCCAATGGCCGGCGCGGGGTATGCCGGCGAATCTGATGCGCGGAAATAACGCGCGAAACGCCGCGTGGTCTTCGGTGCGGATATAGGGCGAAAGCGCGCCGGCCATCGCCAGTGCCGGGCCTTCAAACCGCGCGCCGGGTGGGGGCGCGAAGGCCTCGATCTCCGGCATGGCGGCGGCGATCTCCGCAAGGCCAATGCGCCAGCTTGGCGGCGCGGCCTCGAAGCGCAGATTCTGCAACAGGAAACTGCGGATCGGCGCTTCCGGCACGGCGTGGCGCAAAGCCTGATCGGCTTCCTGGCGCGTGAGGTCGGCATGGAGCGGCAGCGCTTGCATCGCGGCCAGTACAGCGCGGAGTGCCGGCGGATAGGGGCGTGGCGCGATATCGGCGATGATCAGGCGTTCCACCAATTCTGGCCGCGTGAGCGCCAGCATCATCGCGGCCTTGCCGCCCATGGAATGGCCGAGCACCACGGCGCGTTCAATGCCAAGCGTGGCAAGGGTTTCGGCGACATCGGCCGCTTGCGTAGCGTAGTCCATGTCTGGGGCGTGGGGGGATGCACCGTGATTGCGCATGTCCACCGCCACCACGCGGTAGTCGGCTGCGAGCGCCTTCTGCACCGCGCCCCAATTGCGCGCCGAACCGAACAAGCCATGCAGCAGGACCAAGGGCGGCCCCTGCCCGGCTTCAAGTGCCTGAAGTCGCATCTATTCCGCCGCTGCCATGATGACCGAGCCCACAATCAAGCCGCCGCCCAGCATCATATCCCAGCCAAAGGGCTCACCCAGCCAAAGGGTCGAAACAAAAACGCCAAAGGCCGGCACTAACAAAAAGGCGACGGAAGCGACCGCGCCGGGCAGGCGCCGCCCGACCTCCACCACGCACCAGGTGCCGATGGGTGCGACAATCAGCCCAATATAGAGCATGAAGGGCCAGGAAGCCGGGCCGATCCCGCCATTCGGTTCCAGCACCAATGCGAAGGGCAGGATGACCAGGGCGCCCGCGGTGAAGGCCCAGGGCAGCAAATCAAACATCGGGGATTTCGCGGGGAAGCGGCGCGTGACGATGATGGCGATGCTCCACAGCAGCGCGGCCAGGATCAGCATGGCATGGCCCATCACCTGATCCCGCGATGACCAATCCACCGCCCAGGGGCCGGCCAACACCAGAATGCCAGCAAGCCCAAGCAGTGCCGCCAGCCAGCGCCTGGCTGAGACCTTCTCACCCATCACCAGCATGGACAGCGGAATGAGCCAATAGGTCACGACCGCGGAAATGATCGCGGTGCGGCCTGCTTCCACCATGGCCACGGCGGCATGCGCCAGCACAAAGAACCCACCGAGTTGCAACAGTCCGACGGCAAAAACAGTGGGCAGGTCTTCGCGCCTCGGCCGATGAAAACGACGCAGCACAATAAGCAAAAGGGAAGCAACGAGGGTTGCCAGCGCGGCACGCCCAAACCCGAACCACATGGGGCTTGCATC
This sequence comes from Allobosea thiooxidans, assembly GCA_943370125.1. Taxonomy (GTDB): domain Bacteria; phylum Pseudomonadota; class Alphaproteobacteria; order Acetobacterales; family Acetobacteraceae; genus Neoroseomonas. The sequence continues at coordinate 9,820 of CALRPR020000069.1, forward strand.
CGCCAAAGCTGCCTTGGTGATGGGCCAAGCGCCGCCAAAGAGAAAAATGGCGACCAACAAAAGATGCAGCGATGATTTCATCGCGTTATGGCGTGCCCCCAAGCGATAGTCTCCGAGCGATTTCGCCAAAGACGCGAATCCTTCCGCGCCATTCAAGCCTATTTGTTGTGAATTGGAAAATGGCAATTTTTTGTCAGAGCCGCGCCTAACCGTTTGTTGTCCAGCGCCTGGGGCCATGACCGGGCAGAAAACCCCGCCGCAACAGCAATATCAGCGCCGCGGCCAGGAACAGCACGCCTGCCCCGGCGGTCAGCGCCCTGCCTGCCCCGCGCGGCTGACGCCACAGCAACAGGGCGCAGAATAGTGCGGCGAGGAGCAGCAGATAGAACAAGTGCCGCGCCTAATCCGCCACCTTCAGCATAATCTTGCCGATATGCGCGCTGCTTTCCATCAGGCGATGCGCGCTCGCGGCCTCAGCTAATGGAAAGGTCTGGAAAATGCGTGGCCCCGCCTTGCCGGCTTCCAGCATCGGCCAGACTTTGGTGGCGAGTGCTGCCGCGATCTCCCCCTTCTCCGCCGTGGTGCGGGGGCGCATGGTGCTGCCGGTCACAGTCAGGCGCTTGACCATGATCGGGCGCAGATCGGCTTCCGTCTTGAAGCCACCCAGGAAGGCGATAATCACCAAGCGCCCATCGCGCGCCAGGCTTTTCAAGTTCCGCGCGAAGTAATCCGCACCGACCATATCCAGAATGACGTCCACACCCTTGCCATCGGTGAGGCGCTTCACCTCCTCCGCGAAATCATGGGTACGATAGTCAATCGCGGCATCGGCGCCCAATTCCAGACAGGCAGCGCATTTCGTCGCATTCCCGGCGGTGGTGATTACGCGTGCGCCGAAGGCTTTGGCCAATTGAATGGCGGTGACGCCAATGCCGGAAGTGCCGCCATGGATCAGGACAGTCTCGCCAGCCGCAAGCCGCCCATGGCCAAACAGATTGGCCAAGACGGTGAAATAGGTCTCAGGCAGGGCAGCGGCGTGCAGGGCATCATAGCCCTTGGGCCAGGGAAGGGTCTGTGCTTCGGGTGCCGTGCAATATTCGGCATAGGCGCCGCCATTGGTGAGCGCGCAAACGCGATCACCAATCCGATAGAGCGTGACCGCCGCGCCCACCGCCACGACTTCGCCCGCGCATTCCAGGCCGATAATGGGTGAGGCACCAGGCGGTGGCGGATAGCTGCCCTCACGCTGCGCCACATCCGGGCGATTGACGCCTGTCGCCATCACACGGATCAGCACCTCATCCGCCGCCGGTATCGGCAGGGCGGTTTGCGCCGGCACCAAGACCTCTGGCCCGCCGCCCTTGCCATGGTCAATGAAATTCATCGAAGCGGGCAGCTTGGTCATGGCGGTGGCCTTTCAGTGGCAATGCAAATGAAGCGGGCGGAGGCCGAACCCCCGCCCGCCAAAGATCAATTCGGCTTGATGCCGGCAGCGCGGATGATCGGCTCCCACTTCGCCATTTCGGCGGCCAGGAAGCGGGCTGCACTTTCCGGTGTGCTGTTGGAGGTGACCTCCATGGTCATTTCGCCGAGCTTGTTCTTCACCGCATCCTGCGACAGAGCACGGTTGAAGGCGGCATTGATGGCCTGCACTGTCGCGGCCGGCGTGCCAGAGGGCACCAGCGCCATGTGCCACGTATAGGCCTCATACCCCGCAACGCCGCCTTCGATGAAGGTGGGCAGATCACGCGCATAGGGCATGCGTTCCTTGGTGCTGATCGCCAGCGCCCGCAATTCGCCGCGCTGCATGTAAGGCAGGGCCGCTGCTGCGACATCCAGCATGATCGGGATGCGCCCGGAAAGCACTTCCGGCATGGCGGCGGATGACCCGCGGAAGGGGATATGATTGCATTTGAGGCCGCCCGCCATGTGCAGGAACAGCTCACTCGCCAAATGCACGGCACCGCCATTGCCGCTGGACGCGTAATCATACTTGCCAGGGTTCTTCTTCAGCAGATCAATCAGCTCCGGCAGGGTGCGCGCGGGCAGGTCCTTATTGACCAGCATGATCATCGGGATTTGCCCGATATAGGTGGTGGGGATGAAATCCGTGACCGGATCAAAAGGCAGGCGGTCAAACAGCGCGCGCAAGCACGCATGGGCGATGGTGGTGTAGAGGATGGTCTGCCCATCCTTGGGCGCCTTGCTGACCAGATCGGTCCCGATCACCACGCCCGATCCGGTGCGGTTTTCCACCACCAGGCGCGCGGACAGGAATTTGGACATTTCATCGGCAAGCAAGCGCGCTGGAATATCTGTGGGGCCGCCCGCAGCGAAGGGCACCACCAACCTGCCGGGGCCAGACGGCCAAGCTTGCGCCAGGGCCGGACGGGCGAGTGGTGCCAACGCGGCGGCGCCGGCCAAACCCAGAACATGACGACGTTGCATTGAAGGATCTCTCCGTTGACTTGAAACTGTCATTGAAATTGGCGCGCGGGGCGGCGTGTTCCAGCCCCCGGCGCAAATCAGCCGCCGAATTCCGCCCGAATGGCTGACGAATGCTCCCCAAGCCGCGGCACAGCCCCCAGGTTGCGCGCCCCATCAGAAAGCTTCGCCGGCGGTGCGCCGATTTTGATCGGGCCCTTTTCCGTTTCCACCGTCACGCGGCGTAGCGCCGGATGGTCGCGCAAGCCGCCGCAATCATTGATGAAGCCAAAGGCAATATTGGCACGACGCAACTTGGCCGCGCATTCTTCTCGCGTCAGAGTCGCGAACATCTTGCCGATATGGCCATCCACCAGGGGACGATTGGCGACACGTTCATTATTGACGCGGAAGCCTTCACGCTCAGGCAGATCAGGCTCATCCAGGAAATGGGCGCAGAAGCCGGCCCATTCACGTTCATTCTGGATCGCGATCAGCACATCTGCGCCATCCTTGGTGGTGAAGGCGCCATAGGGGCAGATGGAAGGATGCGCCATGCCGATGCGCGGCGGGTTCCGGCCAGTACCTTCGTACTGAAGCAATGGCACCGTCATCCAATCCGCCATACCATCAAACAGCGACACGGCAATGCCCTTGCCCTTGCCGGTGATGCCGCGATCAATCAGCGCTTCCAACACCGCCGCATAGGCATGCATGCCGCAGGCAATATCGCAGGCCGAAACGCCCACGCGTCCCGGCCCTTCGGCGCGGCCTGTCACATAAGCCAAGCCACTTTCCGCCTGCACCAGAAGGTCATAGGCCTTCATGGCGGCGTATTCGCCTTCCTCACCATAGCCCGAGATATCAACGGTGATCAGACGCGGGTGCTTCGCGCGCAATTCAGCCGAACCAAAGCCGGCACGCGCCATAGCGCCAGGAGCCAGGTTCTGGATGAAGATATCCGCCTTGGCGATCAGCGCATCAAGCAAAGCCTTGTCTTTTGGCTTTTTGATATCAAGGCAAAGGCTTTCCTTGCCGCGATTGAGCCAGATGAAATAGCTGGATTGCCCATTCGCCACCGCATCATAGGCGCGGGCGAAATCGCCTTCCTGCCTTTCGATCTTGATGACGCGCGCCCCAGCATCCGCCAGCCGAGACGCGCAATAAGGCGCGGCGACGGCCTGTTCCATCGAAACGACGAACAGGCCCTTCAAAGGCTGAGAGGCCATCAGTAGGACCGCGGCATCCCGAGCACATGCTCGCCGATATAACTCAGCACCAGATTGGTGCTGATCGGCGCCACTTGATAAAGCCGCGCTTCGCGGAATTTGCGCTCCACATCATATTCCTCGGCAAAGCCGAAGCCGCCATGGGTCTGCACGCAGGCTTCCGCCGCCGCCCAGGCCGCATCGGCGCCGAGCATCTTGCCCATATTAGCTTCTTCACCGCAGGGCAGACCGGCTTCGAATTTCTCCAAGCCCTTCTGGATCAGCGCTTCGGCAGCGCGCATCTGGGCATAGGCCTTGGCGATCGGGAATTGCACGCCTTGATTCTGGCCGATGGGGCGGCCAAACAGCACGCGCTGCTTCGAATAATCAACTGACTTGTTGATGAACCATTTGGCGTCGCCAATGGTCTCGGCCGAAATCAGCAGGCGTTCGGCATTCATGCCATCCAGGATATAGCGGAAGCCCTTGCCTTCCTGGCCGACCAGATTCTCGGCGGGCACTTCCATATTGTCGAAGAAGACCTCGCAGGAATTATGGTTCATCATGGTGCGGATCGGGCGGATGGTCAGACCATTACCGAGCGCCTTTTTCATATCCACGATGAAGGTGGAAAGCCCATCGGTGCGCTTGGCCACCTGATCGCGCGGCGTGGTGCGCGCCAGCAGCAGCATCAGATCGGAATGTTCTGCCCGGCTGGTCCAGATTTTCTGGCCATTGACGATGTACTTGTCGCCCTGCTTTTGCGCGAAGGTCCGCAGGCTGGTGGTATCTGTGCCGCTGGTGGGCTCCGTCACGCCAAAGGCTTGCAGGCGCAATTCGCCCGTGGCAATTTTGGGCAAATACTTCTGCGTCTGTTCCGGGCTGCCATGCTTCAGGATGGTGCCCATGATGTACATCTGCGCGTGACAGGCAGCCGCATTGCAGCCTGTTGCGTGGATTTCTTCCAGAATCGCCGCAGCCGCCGAAAGTGGCAGGCCAGAGCCGCCAAATTCTTCCGGGATCAGCGCAGCCAGCCAGCCGGCATCGGTCAGCGCCTTGACGAATTCGGTCGGGTAGCCGCGGCGTGTATCGAGTTCACGCCAATACTCGCCAGGGAAGCGCGCGCAGAGCTTGCGCACTTCCTCACGGATTTCGGCATGGGCTTCCTGGGAATGATGCATATCCATTGGTCTGGCTCCGGTTTCGGCTCGGATTAGAGCATTTTCAAGCCAAGTGAAATCACTTGGCGGCTCGGAAAATGCGATCAAACAAAAGTTTAGTGCCTGTCCGCTGAGCGGACGCGAAGCGGACAGGCACTAAGCAGGCGCGGGGTTGCAAGCCGGATAGGCGCTTCAATCCACCGTCGCGCCGGAACGCCGCACCACCTCGGCCCAGCGGGTAATGTCGCGCGCCAGGGTTTCGCGGAATTGCTCCGGCGAATTGGGTGCGGCGGGGGGCGTGATGGCCTGATCCTGCACCAGCCAAGTGCGGAATTCGGGCGTGGTGATGATGCGATTGATCTCGGTATTCATGCGCCGCAGGATCGGGTCCGGCAGGCCAGCCGGGGCCAGGATGGCGTACCAGGTGCTGGTATCCATGGGCGCTGTGCCGCAAGCCTCAGCGACCGTGGGCACATCTGGAAGTGCGGCGAGTCGAGACGGGCTCATCACCGCCAGCGGCCGGACCTGACCTTGGCGGATCGGCCCCATGGCGGCGCCGGATTGGTTGAAGAACAGGTCGGTATCGCCGGCGAGCAAGGACGTCATCGCGCCGGGCTGGCCGCGATAGGGCACATGCAGCAGGTCAAGATTGGCGGCGATGGCGAATTGCACCCCGGCAAGGTGCGTTGAAGCGCCATTGCCGGTGGAGCCATAGGAAACCGCCTGGGGCCGCGCCCGCGCCGCCGCCAGCACCTGCGCGCAATTCTGGAATTGCGGGCGCTTTTCCGGGCTCACGATCATGACATTGGGCACATCGCCGAGCAGCACCACGGGGGTGAAATCCCGCTGCACATCAAAGGGCAGGTTCTTATACAGCGCGGCGTTGATGGCGTGGGTGCCGGCGGTGCCGAAATAGAAGGTGTAGCCATCCGGCCGCGACTTGGCCACGAAATCTGACCCGATATTGCCCCCTGCCCCGGTGCGACTATCCACCACCACGGGCTGGCCCAGCGCGCGGGAAAGCGGTTCGGCCAAGCGCCGCGCATAAATATCCGTGCCCGCGCCATTTGGGAATCCGCCCATCAGCGTGATCGGGCGATTGGGCCAATCGCCCTGCGCCAGGGCGGGCGAGGCGATTAGGCCGGCGAAAAGCGCGGCGAGCAGGCGAAAGCGCATGGTTTGAAACTCCCCGGGATTGTTGGCGGGCATCTTAGCCATCTAAGCTGCGCGAATGAACAGCCCAAATTCAGCGCCGCGCATCGCACGCGGCGGCAAATCCATCTATGGCGCGCCGCTTGGCATATTGATGCTGGAAGCGCGCTTTCCCCGCATCCCTGGCGATATGGGCAATGGCGAGACCTGGCCCTTCCCCGTGCTATTTCGCGTGGTGCGCGGCGCGACACCCGAAAAAGTGGTGCTGCTGGGCGCCAAGGGGCTTTTGCCGGATTTCATCGCAGCAGCTCAGGAATTAGTCCATCTGGGGGCCGAGGCCATCACCACCAATTGCGGCTTCCTATCCCTGTTTCAGCGCGAATTGGCTGAAGCCGTGCAGGTGCCCGTGGCCACTTCTTCGCTGATGCAAGTGCCCTGGGTGCAGGCGACGCTACCGCCCGGCAAACGGGTTGGTGTGATTACCGTCAGCAAGCAATCACTGACGCCGGCGCATCTGGATGCCGCCGGTGTGCCGCGCGATATCCCCTGTGTCGGCACGGAAGGCGGGCGGGAGTTTTTCCGCGTCCTGATCCGCGCCGATCAGCAGGATATGGATATTGATCTGGCGACGCAGGATATCCTGGATGCAGGGCGCGCGCTGGTCGCGCAGCATCCGAATGTGGGCGCCATTGTGCTGGAATGCACCAATATGCCGCCCTATGCGGCGGCCTTACGCGATGCGCTTGGCCTGCCGGTCTATGATATCTATTCCATGATCAGCTGGTTTAACGCTGGGCTCAGGCCGCGGCGCTTCGGCTGAAGCCCTTGGCCGGCGGATACCGGCCGAGGGGCTTCATGGCATCACCGGCCGCCGAAGAGTGAGGTCAGGAACTGCGGCGCCTGGTTCGCGATGGATAGTGTTTGCGTGCCAAGCTGTTGGCGGATTTGCAGCGCCTGGAGGCGAGCGGATTCCTTGGCAAGATTCGCATCAATCAAATTGCCAAGCCCTGCTTCCATGGCATCAAGCTTGTTGCCATTGTAATTGATCTGCGCATCAATATAGCGCGCATCTGACCCAAGGCGGTTCATCGCATCATTGATGACGCTATTGATGGCGGTAAAGTCACCGGTTGCCGGTTCAAGCGCTGCGCGTGCATCGGCATCCGTGGCGAACGGCCCGGCCATGACCAGGAAATTCGTATTGGGGCCAAGCGCGGGCAGCGTATAAAGGTCTGCAGTATCTGTTGATTCGCTTCTTAACGTGACGACATCATCTGTGGGTGATGTGCCGGTCAGCAGATTACGGCCGAAATAATCCGCATCTTCCAGGAAATTCGTTATCTGATCGCGAAGCTGCGCATATTGCTGATTATACTGATCGCGCGCTTCCCCGGTGATGGTGCCATCGGAAAGGCGTGTGAGCACGCTGCGCACCTCGATCATGGTTTTTGAAACTTGTTCGAGGGCCGTGAGCGAAATATCCACCAAGCCGCGAAGGCCGCCTAATTGCTCATTGACTGCGCCAAGGGAAGCGGTGTCGCTACGAATCGTTTGGGCAACCGCAAAGGCGCCCCCATCATCCTTCGCATCTGCGACGCGATAACCAGTGGAGATACGCTTCTGCACCTCCGCCAAGGCGTCATTGGTGCGGTTGAGTGACTGCAGCGCCGTCATGGCGCCAACATTTGTAATGACTGAGGTGATGCTCATCGGAATTTTTCCTCTATCGCAAACCCATTTTGGGCATATCAAAAAGTGACATTAAAAAAATAATTTTCAGTAAATTATTCAGCTATTTTAAAATTTCCTACTAAAATTTTTGTAGAAACTTCTAAATAACGTATCGCATCAAAATAGAAATGAGATGCAACCAGGATTTAGTGCAGGTCGCGGTGAACGAATGTGAATCTGGTTTGCACCAAAACAAAACACCGCAGCAATTACGCTGCGGTGTCAAAAAGCCTTTCTGCGATCCAAATCGGCGGATCGCATAAGAAATCCACCTGCTTCAGCGACCAAACAGGGAAGTCAGCGCCTGCGGTGCCTGGTTGGTGATTGAAAGGGTCTGCGTGCCAAGCTGCTGGCGAATCTGCAGCGCCTGAAGCCGTGCGGCTTCCTTCGCAATATCGGCATCAATCAGGGCGCCAAGGCCGCCTTCGAGGGCATCAAGCTTGTCGCGATTATAACCGATCTGGGAATCAATATAGCGCGAATCGGCACCCAAACGATTCAGCGCGTCATTGATCGCTTGGTTTATGTCGGACCAGTTTCCAGTAATGGCCGTCTGCGCATCCGTAGCATCAGCCGGTGCAGCATCCACAACAAAATCAGTCGCGCCGTCAAAGGCCGCGAGGGTAAGGGTAGTGCCTTGCTCATTACGAATCGCGACGATATCGCCGCCTCCCGAAGCAACATCTGTCGAAAGCAAGGTGCGTTCATTATAGGTCGCATCATCAATGAAGAGCTCGATCTGTGTTCTCAACTGATCATATTGTTGTTCGTACTGATCGCGCTGCGCACCATTGATCGTGCCATCGGCAAGGCGCGTCAAAACCGTCCGCACCTCCACCATGGTTTTGGAAACCTGACCCAGGCTCGTGAGCGTGACATCAACAATTCCCTTTAGCCCGCCCAATTGCTCATTGGCAGCGGTCAGGCCGGCAACGTCACCACGCACGGATTGGGCGACCGCAAAGGCGCCGCCATCATCCTTGGCATCGGCAACCCGGAACCCGGTCGAAACACGCTTCTGCACGGCGGCAAGCGCGTCATTGGTCCTGTTCAAGGACTGAAGGGCAGTCATCGCCCCAATATTGGTATTCACGGAATTCAGATTCATGGGATTTTCCCTTCGCTGCGCCCGGTTTTCGGGACGACGTCAATTTCTCAGAAGGAAATGAAAAAGCAGTTAAATAAACCATTGAAAAAGCACGTTTTTTATTTAAATTCGGTAAAAATACTGCCTTGGTCTTAGGTTTTCTCAATCAAAAATGGAAACAGCCCACGCGGCCTCACGCCACAAAAAAAGCGAGGAGGCATGCCCCCTCGCTTTTCCCACCACTTCATCAGCGCTGCCCGAAAGCCGCACAGAGGCGTGGTTCAGTCCTTCATATTCACGGCCTGGCGGCCGCGCTGACCGTCACGCACTTCAAGCGCTACTTTTTCGCCCTGCTGCACATCCTGCTTGCCGGCGCGTTGCAGCACCGAGGAATGCAGGAAGACATCCTGGCCGCCATCTTCCGGCGTCACGAAGCCAAAGCCGCGCACCTGATCAAACCACTTGACCGTACCGGCGATGTCATAGGTCGGGCCGCCTTCATCGCGGCTGAATTCGCGCCGCGGCGGTGGACGATCCCCGAAATCACGACGCGGGGGACGATCACCAAAGCCACCGCCACCACCACCGAAACCGCCGCCGCCACCGCCGAAATCACGACGCGGGGGACGATCGCCGAAATCACGGCGCGGGGGACGATCACCAAAGCCGCCGCCACCACCACCGAAGCCGCCGCCGCCACCGAAATCACGGCGCGGGGGGCGATCCCCGAAATCGCGGCGCGGGGGACGATCCCCAAAGCCACCGCCGCCGCCGAATTCACGGCGCGGCGGGCGCGCTTCGCCACCGCCTTCGCCCTTCTTCAGCTGCATGATCCGCGTGATCAGGCGCCGGCCCTGCCGGTCAGAACCCATTTCGCAGACCAGCTTGTCGCCGGTATCTGGCGGTTCAATGCCTGATTCTGTCAGGGCAGAGGCGTGAAAAAACACATCCTGCCCATCTGGTCCCAGTACGAAGCCGAAGCCTTTACGGGAGTTATACCACTTCACCTCGGCCTCGATCGGCCCGGTGCTATCCTGGTGCTCGTTTTCAGGAAACACTTTTTGACTATCCACACATAAATGACCGCAGCGCGCGGGATGCAACGCCGCTACTTCTCACCATGACACTTCGTTTCCCAAAAAGCGAGAAAAATCTTAAGTGCGGCGCGGCAGAAGCTAAAAAAACGCCTTGAAACGCCGCGAGTCAAAGGCGGCGATGGGGATGGGCGGCGCGCGGCGGGCCAGAAGCGCGGCCACGACCTCCCCCGTGCGGGCCGCCGCCACAAGCCCGGTATGGCCATGACCAAAGGCATGGATCACATCCGGCGTGGCCCGGGATGGGCCAAGGCAGGGCATGCCATCGGGCATGGAAGGCCGATGCCCCAGCCAGAATTTGATTCGGTCCGCCGCTATGTCCTTGGGCAGGCCTGGAAAGCAGCTCAGCAGATGGTTCTTCAGGATTTCGGCGCGCTGCCAATTGGGGGCAGCGTCAATGCCGGCAATCTCCACCTGGCCAGCACAGCGCAGCCCGCGCGCGGTGCGCATGATGGACATTTGGCCATCCGATGGCATCAGCCCATAGCGCGGCGCCACTTCAGGCGCGCTGATTTCCGCGTGATAGCCGCGTTCGCTCTCGAGCGGCACATCATCCCCGGCAGCCCGCGCCAGCGGCTTGGAATGCACCCCGGCGGCAATCACGGCGGCATCGCAAGTAACCTCCCCCTGCC
>CALRPR020000070.1:0-20176 GCA_943370125.1 Allobosea thiooxidans
GCATCGCCCAACACAAAATGTGGTGGGTTCGCCAGATGCGCGGGGTGGGCGGGCATGGAATGGCAATCAATCAGCAGGCAATAGCCGAACTTCGCCCTGGTTTCCGCTATCAGCCCGGCCAGCGCGGCGTGATAGGGCTCCCAACAGGCGCGGATGCGCGCCTCGGCCTCGGCAAAGCTGAGCTTGCGGCGGTAGATTTGCTCCCCCCCGGTCACAATCCGCGCCAGCGTGCCAAGCCCCGCCCCCACACGGGGGCTGGAGCTATTGACCCAGGGCGGCAGGGGGTCGGCGAACATGGCCGGGTCCAATTCCCAGGCTTCCCGGTTCACATCGCACCAAACCCTGGGGAAGCTGGCGGCGATCAGTGGCGCGCCATGGGCGGGGGCGGCGGCAAAGAGCTCATCCACGAAGGAATCCTCGCTCCGGCGCAGCGCGAGCGAATCCATACGGGTATCCAAAAAAAGTTGGTCCGGATATTGCTGACCCGAATGTGGGGACGCGAAGACCAGGGGGATGGTCTGCCGTTCCGGCCGCTTGATGAGATACGGTTCACCCTGAGCCGGGTCTTGGGCGGCGTAAATGGGGGTATTCATGGGACAAGTCTCAAAACCACACCGCGTACCTTCCATCAGCCTGGCGCATCGCCGCTAGATCAACAGTATCATTAGCTGATTTTAGGCATTAGGGGCTATACGGACTGTCATGGCGCGCAAGGGACGAGGCTCGCAAAGCGGCGGTGATCTGATCATCGTCAAAAGGGAAGAAGGGGGCGGGCACGCGCATCATGGCGGGGCCTGGAAGGTTGCCTATGCCGATTTCGTGACGGCAATGATGGCCTTCTTCCTGCTGATGTGGCTGATCAACGCCACCACAGAAGAACAGCGCCGCGGCATAGCCGATTATTTCAACCCGACCAATGTGCTGTCCAGTTCCCAATCAGGCTCTGGCCGGCCGTTTGGTGGCCAGACACCCAATGACGATGCAAGCCTGATGTCGACTACCGGCACAATTGAAGTGCAGCCCGGCAAGCGACCGGTGGTGATGGATATTGATGAGGATGACAGCCGCACCCCGGCCGAACCGGTGCCCATGCGCGAAGGCCCAAGGGGCCAGGAAGATGCTGAGAATGCGCGGCTTGTGCTGCGAACGCCGCCCGGCGCGTTGGTTGGGCCAGAACAGCCACGCGGCGGCCCGGCAGCCGAGCCTTCCCCAGAACAGCGGCCGGAGAATGTCGGTGAGGCGGAATTGCGCCAGGAACTCGCCAAGCGTGAACGCGAAGCCTTTGAAGCCGCGGCGGAACAAATTCGTGAGGCCGTGCGGTCAGACCCGGCCCTTGCAGATCTCGGCCGCCAATTGCTGATTGAACAAACGCCGGAAGGCATGCGCATTCAATTGGTGGATGCGGAGCGCCAGCCCATGTTCGCCCTTGGCGGTGCCGCGCCCAATGATCGCGCGCGTGCCCTGCTGCAGCGCGTGGCGCAGGTAATCCAGCGCCTGCCCAATGCCATCAGCATCGCTGGCCACACCGATTCTACACCCTTCCGCGGCGGTGGTGAGCGCAGCAATTGGGATCTTTCAACCGAACGCGCCAATGTCACGCGCCGCCTGCTTGTTGATGCTGGGGTTGCCGACAACCGTATCAAAAACCTTGCAGGTCATGCGGAACGTGATCTGCTGATGCCGGAACAACCAACCGCCGCTGCCAATCGCCGTGTTTCCATCACGCTGATCAGTCAGGCGCCGGGGACACCACGCCCATGATCTCGATTGCCGGTTTTGTCTTCCTTCTTGTCTGCGTTTTCGGGGGCTACATTGCCGCCGGCGGCAAGATGGACATCATTCTGATGGCGCTGCCCTTCGAATTCGCCATCATCGGGGGGGCAGCCTTTGGCGCACTGCTGATGGCCAACAGCATATCCGAGGTGAAACATATCCTTGGCGGCTTCGGCAAAATCCTGAAGGGCGGCAAGTACAAGCGCCAGGATTACATGGAATTGCTGAGCCTGCTTTTCTGGCTGGTGCGCCTTGCGCAGACAAAGGGTCCGATGGCGATCGAACCGCATATCGAAAAGCCCGAGGAAAGCGCTGCCTTCATGAAATTCCCGAATATCCTGAAGGATCATCACACTGTTGCAATCATTTGCGATTACCTTCGCATGGTCGGCATGAATGCCGATGACCCGCATCAGATTGAAGATGTGATGGCGCGCGAATTGAAGAAAATGAAGGAAGAGGAATTGCACAGCGCCCATGCGCTGCAAAGCGTGGCCGATGCGCTACCCGCCCTTGGTATCGTTGCCGCCGTCATGGGCGTGATCAAGACCATGGCCTCCATTGACCAGCCACCGGCTATTCTGGGCAAAATGATCGGCAGCGCGCTGGTCGGCACGTTTTTGGGCGTCTTGCTCGCCTATGGGCTGGTCGGTCCCTTCGCCGCGCGCCTCAAAGCCGTGATCGAGGAAGAGGCGAAATACCATGAGGTGATCCGCGCGGTGCTGGTGGCACATTTGCACGGCAATGCGCCGCAGGTGGCGGTGGAAACCGGCCGCAAAATGGTGCCGACTGATCTGATGCCGAGCTTCGCCCAATTGGAAGAATCCCTGCAAGAACTCAAAATCTGAAGGCTGGTTGAGCCTTACGCCTTTTCCGCAGGAAGCCCAGTTCTGAGCTGTGGCGGCGGCGCCCTGCGCCCCTGCCCCACAGGATCACCCGGATCAGCATCCGAGGCACCGGCATTGCCTCGGCCTCGACCTGGTTGATCGCCTGGATCAGCATCGGTCACGCCATTGCCACCACGGCCCCTGCCCGGCGCATCACCTGGATCGGCATCGGTAGCTTCCAGCGAACGGCCACCACCCGCCACACCGCGCCCATTGCCCGGTTCATCATTGGGGTCGGCATCGGTTTCACCACTGCGGCGCTGTTCGGGGCGCGGCTGGTTTTTGCCTGGTAGCTCCGGTTCGGTCGGCGCGGGCGATTTGCGCCCCTGCGCAAACGCGGCGCTGGCGGGGGCAACAAACCCGGTGGTTGCAAGCCGAAGCACCAATAGGCGGCGCCGCAAGGACGAATCGGGGGGAAGTGACACGGTTCTATTCTTCCTTGCGGTAGCGTTTCGGTCGCGGAAACCAAGCCAATTATAGCGCTATTTCATGAGATACGCCTCGCCGAAACAGCGCTTGAGGTCAATTTATTGAGGTCGCCTTCCCTATAGGCGCAAAGCATGAAGCCTTTCCTGATGTGCGAAAGCCGCCCGGCCAGCGTTCCAAGCATCGCGGCGATTAAGTGCCGCCGCAGACTTTCCCCATCTGGAGGCTAGGCCGCCAGAAACCATAGAAAAACAACGGCTTAAAAATTTTCGCGCCAAAGTGATTTTTCGCTTGTCAAATTGTTCTTGTTTTGTTCTTATGCTCCCCATGAGCAGCACCCTTTACCAAGACCCATCCCTGATCATCCCACAACGCCCGGTGCGTGTGCGTTTTCAGACGCGCCGCGCAGGCTTCGATAAGGCGCGCAGCGCCATGCGTGATTTCACGCTTTTGCTGGCGCTCGCCTGGGGCGCAGCCGAAATGGCGCTTTGGCTGAGCGGGGGCTGAGCCCTTACGCCTCAGCGCCTTCCTTGGCGCGTTCGCGCAAAATCGCGACCGCCCGACGCAGCCCATCGGCGATATTCTCCGGCGGCATGGCGCCCGAGAACAGTAAATGCCGATCCAGCACAAAGGATGGCACGCCGGAAATCCCAGCCTGGCGATAGCCCTCATCCTCGGCCAGCACCTCATGCCGCCCGGCCTCGCCGGCGCTGAAGGCGGCCAGGCTTTCGGCTGACATGCCCGCTGCAGCGCCCAGTGCTGCGAGTGTCGCGGTATCGCCAATATCGCTGCCCGCTTGGAAATAGGACTGGAAAATCGCCTCGGCCACCTCACGCTGCCGGCCATCCGCGCCGGCGAGTCGGATCAGCCGATGCGCTTCCAACGTATTGGGCGTGCGCTCCATCAGATCATGGCGGAATTCGAGGCCAGCGATCCGCCCGGCATCGGCCACGCGCCGGTCCAATTCCTGGGATTTTTCAATCGAGCCGAATTTGGCGCTGCGATATTCCCGCCGATCCACGCCTTCAGCCGGCATTTCCGGGTTCAATTGGAAGGGCCGGAAACGGACCTTAAAAGTGAGCCCCTCTTCAGCCAGCATGCCGAGCGCCGCATCCAGATTGCGCTTGCCGATCCAGCACCAGGGGCAGATCGCGTCCGAAATCACATCCAAAGTGCCGGCATTGGCTTCGATGCTGCTGTCCATGGGGCATACTCCTGCAAAAGCGCCTCACCATGCCGCTTTGGCGCGCCCCGGTCCAGCACGTGCCCTCTTGGAGAGAAGCGCGGAAAGCCGCATGGTCCGGCGCATGACCAACATGATCTTCCCCGCCCCCGCCCCGGCTGCCTGGCCCAGCGCCACCCCAGCCCAAACCGGTTTTGATGCCGCCAGGCTGCAAGCCGCCGTTGCTTTCGCCGCCGCGCATGAAACCCCCTGGCCCTATGACCTTGCCGGGCATATCGGCCGCGGCTTTTTCGAAGCGCCCCCGGATAATGAAGTCCTTGGCCCGCTCAGCCCGCGCGGCGCGCCTTGTGGCCTGATCACGCGCCATGGCGCGCTGGTGACGAGTTTGGGCGATACGCGCGAAGTCAGCCAAACCTTCAGCGTCGCGAAATCCTACCTCTCGCTGCTGACCGGCCTCGCCTGGGCCGATGGGTTGATCCCCAACCTTGATCAGCGCGTCGGCGAAACCGTCAAGGATGGCGGTTTTGATACGCCACAAAACGCCCCAATCACCTGGCGGCATTTGCTCCAGAACATGTCCGAATGGGAAGGCACGCTATTCGGCAAATCCGACATGATTGACCGCGGCCGAGACCTCGGCGCCGAAGGCCAGGGCAAGAAGGGCATGCGCCAATTGCAGCCGCCTGGCACGCATTGGGAATATAATGACGTCCGCGTGAACCGCCTTTCGCTCGCTTTGCTGCACCGCTTTGGCCGGCCCTTGCCGGAGGTTTTCGCCGAACGCATCCTGAACCCGATCGGCGGCAGCCGGGATTGGCGCTGGGATGGCTATCGCACTTCCTGGGTGACGCTTGAGAATGGCCAGCGCGTGCAATCCGTCCCGGGCGGCACGCATTGGGGCGGCGGCGTTGCCATCCATGCCGAGGATCAGGCGCGGATCGGGCTGCTGGCGCTCAACCGGGGCCGATGGGCGGGCAGTGAAATCCTGCCGGCGCAATGGTTTGACTGGTCCACCGAAGCCTGTGCGCTCAATCCTTCCTACGGCTTCCTCTGGTGGCTGAACACAAGCGGGGAGCGGTTCCCCTCTGCCGCGCGGGATGCGTTTTTTGCCTCAGGCGCTGGGGGCAATCTGACCTGGGTGGACCCGGGCTCGGGCATTGTCGCGGTGCTGCGCTGGACTGATCCCAAGGCGATGGATGGCTTTATTGGTCGCGTGCGCGCGGCGCTGATCTGAGGGGGTAAAACCATGGAAATCGGCATTGTCGGTCTGGGCCGCATGGGCGGCAATATCGCACGGCGCTTGATGCAGGCGGGGCATCGCGCCGTGGTCTGGGACAAGGATGCCGCCGCCGTCGCGGCACTCACCGCCGAGGGCGCGGTCGGGGTTGCCGACCTGGCCGGGCTGGTCGCAGCCTTAACCCCACCCCGCGCCGTTTGGGTCATGCTGCCCCATGGCGCGCCGACCGAGGATGCTTTGGAACAACTGGGCGGGCTGCTTGCCCCCGGCGATACCGCGATTGATGGCGGCAATACCCATTGGAAGGACGATATCCGCCGCGCCAAGGCACTCAGCGCCAAGGGGGTTGATTACCTTGATATCGGCACCTCGGGCGGGGTTTGGGGGCTGAAGCGCGGCTATTGCCTGATGATCGGCGGCAAACCCGCACCTGTGGCGCGGCTTGCGCCAATCTTCACTGCCTTGGCGCCTGGTCGGGGCGATATTCCAGCGACACCACGGCGTGAAGGTCGCCCCGCAAATATCGAAGAAGGCTGGATTCATTGCGGGGATCACGGCGCAGGGCATCTGGTCAAGATGGTCCATAACGGCATTGAATACGGCATGATGCAGGCTTTGGCCGAAGGGCTCGATCTGCTGCGCCACGCCGATAGCCCCGAATTGCCGGAAGATCAGCGCCTTAGCGTGGATATCGCGGATGTTACCGAAGCCTGGCGGCGGGGTTCGGTCATCACCTCCTGGCTATTGGACCTGACGGCGAGTGCCTTGGCCCAAGACCCTGATTTTGCGAAATATTCCGGCAAGGTCGGGGATTCCGGGGAAGGGCGCTGGACGGTGCAGCAGGCGGTGGAAACCGCCGTCGCGGCGCCGGTGCTGACGGCGGCGCTTTATGCCCGCTTCCGGTCACGCGATCAGATCAATTTCGGCGACCGCGCGCTTTCGGCCATGCGCCATGGCTTTGGCGGGCATCTGGAGCCGAAATAGCGATGCGCCCCGCCGCGATCATTGTGATGGGGGTTTCGGGGTCGGGCAAATCCACCATTGGCGCGCTGCTGGCCGAGGCGCTCGGCTGGCCCTTCGCCGATGCGGATGGCTTCCACCCTGCGGCGAATGTCGCGAAAATGGCGGCGGGCCAGCCACTGACGGATGAGGATCGCTGGCCCTGGCTGGATGCGATTGCCGCCCATATCGGCGCGTCACGGACGGCGGAGCAGCCCGTAGTGGTGGCCTGTTCGGCGTTGCGCCGTGCCTATCGGGAAAGGCTACGCGCCGGGCATGGCGATCTGATTTTCCTGCATTTGGCTGGCGCGCCCGAAGTAATTGCCACGCGCCAGGCGGCCCGCCAGGGTCATTTCATGCCGCCATCCCTGATGGCGAGCCAATTCGCGACCCTGGAAGACCCGGCCGCGGAAGCCGATGCCGTGACGGTTTCGGTCTCGGCTTCCCCGCATGAGGTGGTGGCGGCCGCGCTGGAACAACTCGCAGCCCGCGGTGTAGTCGCGTTACGCTAAGGCGGGTCCATGAAAGCCGAGGACATGGAAGCCCGCGCAATCAGCGACCGCATGGAGGGGTTTTCGTGCCCCTCATGCGCGGTCAGTGCCTCCATCGGGCAGAAATACTCATGCGGCTGGGGCACCTGGTTGCGCGCAAAGCCGGCGTAGTGTTCCCGCTGCAAGCCATAAAGCACCCTGATATCACGCACCGGGACCGTCAGCCCCGCGATGGGTTCCGCCACACAGGCGGGGATCAGGCGCCAGCGCGGTGTTTCATCCCCCGGCTGGATCGGCGCCAATAGCCAAGCCAAGGGGCAGAAGGCGAGCAAGGAGGTGGTGGAAGGCGCGAAGCGAGACCGTTTATCCAACAAATTCTGGAAGGTGGAGCAGGCTTCGATACACAGGATATCCGCATAGGGGTCTTCCGGCGTACCGCCAAAATGCAGCCAAAGCCCATCCGGGATGGTACGCATTCGGTCAGACCCGGGCACTTTCAGATAGGGCTGGGCGATGGGTTCACCCTCACTCGGACGAGCACGCAACCAGGAAGCACCTTTGCTTGAGGTGGCGCCTGGGGGGCGTTGCGGCCAGGTCTTCAACCGGGCGCGGACAACATTGTCCAACCGGATGGTCTTGCGATAATTGCGAAGGGCTTCACTCATGGCGCGAATTGCCTCTTTTATATACAACCTTTGGTTTAATTAATATGAATCACACCGTGTAAGGCAAGCGAGAATTTCGGCAAAACTTCGAGTCAAAATGAAGCTTAAGGGAGCTTTCTTCATTTATCACTTTAATATTCACAACTAACTGATTCTATGGAATTATCATTAAGTTACCCGACAAAAAAACTCGGCACAAACAAAAATACAACTATAACGCGAATTACATCTCACTCCCTTGAAATGTATCTATTTTGTTCTTATCGCGCAAGCCTTTACCCAGCCCCCAGCAAGATTTTCAATCCCGCTTTTCACCCTGTAAGACTGCAACGGACAGCCAAGCAATGGCTATGATGAAGACCCGCCCCCCTTTCCAGCCCTTAAAGGACCAACACACCCATGACCATCACCCGCCTTGCCCCTGAAGAACGCCTCTCTGGCGCCGTGATTGGCGGTGGGCTGATTTGGCTGGCCGGCCAGGTGGCCGATGACACCAGCCTGGATACTGAGGGCCAAACCGCGGATATCCTGAAGCAGATTGACGCCCTGCTGGCCCAGGCCGGCACGGATAAGCGCGCTTTGCTCTCTGCCACCGTCATCCTGGCCGATATCCGTGATGCGCCGGCCATGAACCGCGCCTGGGATCGCTGGTTGGACCATGCCCATAAGCCCGCCCGCATGACGATTGAGGCCGCGCTAGTGGACCCCGCCTGGAAGGTGGAGATCACGGGCGTCGCCCTGGCGCCGTGAACGCACCCTCCCCCCCTCGCCGGCCGGCTGGCTGGCTGCGCGCTGCGCTGGCGACACTCGGCTTTGGGCTGTTGGTGGCGGGCGGGATTGCCGATCATGGCGGGGTGTTGCCGCTGCTTGTCATCGGCATCGCCGCGACGGCCATCGGCTTCTTCTATCTGCTCTTTCCGCAGGGCATGCATTTCGCCTTCGGCGCCAGCGCGGGGCTTGCGGTTTATGCTTGCCTTTTCGTGGTGATTGGCCGCGCGGCCTTCCCCGAGGCGCCAGCATTCGCCCATGCGATGGCCTTTCTATTGCCGGTCTTTGCCTTTCTGGGGTCGGTCTGGGTGCGGCGGGATGTTCTTCGCCGCGCCGCAGAGGCCGATGCGCCCTTTGATCACGGGCATTTGCCGCGCATGGCGCGCTGGCTGATCCCGGTTTGGGTGGTCGGCGGCTTCAGCCTTTCCTTGCCGCTCAATCGGCTTGCTCCCTTTGACCAGGGCTTGGCGTTGCTCGCCGCCATGGGGGCGATTGCCGCCATTGTCGCGGTCTCCGTCCGCCCTGTCGTGCTGCTGCTGAGTGATCTGACCCTAATCACTGAGGAGCTTTCCGCCCGGCTTCGGCGCATTACCGTGCCCGTGGTGGCCTTCCTGACGCTTTATAGCCTGCTGGTGATTTCTTTTGCCTGCTTCTATCGCATCGCCGATGGGCTTTCGCGCATGCCGCTGTTTCACGGCCAGGGCGGCCCGATCAGGCTGGGCTTTCAGGATGCGCTTTATTTCAGCCTGGTCACGCAAGCGACGGTCGGCTTTGGCGATCTGACACCGCATGATGATGGCATTAGGCTGCTGACCGGCGTGCAGGTCCTGGTGGGGCAAATCCTGCTGCTATTCGGTTTTGCGGAAATCATGCGCAGCCGCCGGGTGCGGATGACGCAGCGCGACGAAAAACGCCCCGGCCCCGCCGGGGATTGAGCATTTTCAAGCCAAGTGGCTTCACTTGGCGACTCGGAAAATGCGACCCAAAAACAGAAGCATTTTCAAGCCAAGTGGATACACTTGGCGGCTCGGAAAATGCGATCAGATAGAAAAACGAGAGCATGGTCGTTGAGCGGTTGCGAAACGGCCATGCTCTAGGCGCCATTCCGCCGTAATTGAGGTATTGAATCCAACTATCGCAATTAGGATCGCTGCGCATGGTAACGCCGGCTTATTGGCACGGGAAAAGAGTTCTGGTGACCGGGGGGGCGGGCTTTCTTGGCTCCAACCTCTGCCACGCCTTGGCCGGCATGGGGGCGCGGGTCACGGCGCTCGATGCCATGATGCCAGATGGCGGCGCTTCTGCCCGCAATCTGGAAGGGGCTGGGGTTTTGCTGGTGCGCGGCGATATACGCGACACGGAATTGCATTCGCTGTGCGAAGGCATTGATGTGCTGTTCAATATGGCGGCACAAACCAGCCATATGGGCGGGCAGAAGGACCCCGTTGCCGATATCGCCATCAATGCGGTGGCGCAGGTGCGCCTGATTGGCGTGATGCGAGAAGCCGCGCCGAAAGCGACCGTGGTGCATGCCTCCACCCGGCAATTTTATGGCCGCCCGCGCAGCTTGCCGGTGGATGAATTGCACCCCGTCAACCCGCCCGATGCCAATGGCGTTTCCAAATGGGCGGGCGAGCAATATTGGCTTTTGGAAAACCGCGTGCTGCATCGCCCGGTGGTGTCGCTCCGGCTGACCAATTGCTACGGGCCGCGGCTGCGCATTCGCGATGCGCGCCAGACCTTTTTGGGCATTTGGATTCGCCGAGCGCTGGAAAATGAGGCTTTTGAAGTCTGGGGCGGGGCGCAGCTGCGTGATCTGACTTATGTGGATGATGTCACCAGCGCCTTTTTGATGGCCGCCGAACAAGCGGCAAACCCCGGCGTGGGCGGCCAGGTATTCAATATCGGTGGCAGCCCGCCCATTTCCCTGCTTGATCTTGCCGCCAAGCTGATCACCGCCAATGGCGGGCTGGGCCGCTATGAATTGCGCGAATTTCCGGCCGATCGGGCGCCGATTGATATCGGGTCCTACGCGGCGGATGATCGCGCCTTCCGCCATGCGACCGGCTGGGTGCCGGCGATTGACCTGGATAAGGGGCTGAAGCTGTCCCTTGACTGGTATCGCCAGCGTCTTGCCGATTATTTGTGACCCTGAAGCGAAAGAACGCAAAATGAATGCGCCCGTCATCACCATGATCCCCCAGGCCGATCCCGGCGCCGGGTATCGCGCCCAGAAGGCCGAAATTGACGCGGCCGTCGCGCGCGCGCTGGCCAGCGGCTGGTATATCCTTGGCAAGGAAGGCGCGGCTTTTGAGGAAGAATACGCTTCCTGGCTTGGCACACGCCGCGCGATTGGCTGCGCTAATGGCACGGATGCACTGGCGCTGATCTTGCGCGGGCTTGGCATTGGCCCGGGGATGAGTGTCGCAACCGTTTCCCACACGGCGGTTGCCACCGTGTCCGCAATTGAAATGGTCGGCGCGACGCCGCTGCTGCTGGATATTGACCCCGATACCTACACCATGGATCCGGATGAGCTGCTGAGCGTGATCGATCACCCGCCGCCAGGCCTGCCGCCTTTGCGCGCCGTGATCCCGGTGCATATCTATGGCCAGGCCAGTGATCTGGAACCGATGCTGGAAGCAACCCGTGCGGCGGGTATCGCGTTGATTGAGGATTGCGCGCAATGCCATGGCGCGACGCTGAATGGTGCGAAGCTTGGTACCTTGGGTACCGCATCGGCTTTCAGCCTTTACCCCACCAAGAATCTTGGTGCGCTTGGCGATGGTGGCGTGTTGGCCACGAATGATGAAGCGCTGGCGGATCGCATCGCGGCCATTCGGCAATATGGCTGGAAGGAACGCTATATCAGCGACATGGTGGGCGTGAATTCTCGATTGGATGAAGTGCAGGCGGCGATTTTGCGTGTGAAGCTGACAGCGCTTGATGCCGGCAATGAACGCCGCCGCGCGATTGCTAGCGCCTATGATGCCGCATTGACGGGTGGCCCTTACGCGCCGCCGCAGCGCCGCGCGGGCACGGAGCATGTGTTCCATCAATATGTGCTGCGCGTGCCGGATCGTGCCGCGGTGCAGGCGAAGCTGAAGGAACAAGGCATTGGCACGGGCATTCATTACCCGGTGCCGGTGCATTTGCAGCCGGCCTATCAGGGCCGCGTGCCGCTTGGCCCCGCGGGCTGCGCCGAGACCGCGGATGCCGCGCAGGAGGTGATGAGCCTGCCCATGTATCCCGAATTGACCGATGCGCAGGTGGAACGCATTTGCGTTGGGTTGCGGGGCTTGAAGGGCTGAATACTTCAGCTGCCTTAGCGCGCGTTTGCGTCGTCACGGTCGCCTATAACAGCGCGGGCGCCTTGCGCGGGATGTTGGCGAGCGTGCCGGAAGGCTTGGCGGTGATTGTGGTGGATAATGCGAGCCGCGATGACAGCGCGGCGGTGGCGGAAGCTGCCGGCGCGCGCGTGATCCGCAATGCGGCCAATCTTGGCTTTGGCGCGGGCTGTAATATCGGCATGGATGCGGCAGAGACGGAATTCGTGCTGCTCGCCAACCCCGATACGCGGCTGGATGCGGCAGCGATTGCGCAGCTTGTCGCTGCAGCGGACGCCTTTCCCGATGCGGCCATTCTGGCGCCCATGCTTTGCGATGAAGACGGCGCGCGTGTGCGGTCCTGGGATGTGGAACAACTCCATCGCCGCAAGCTTTCGCGCAAACGTGGCGCCGAGCCCTGGCCGGAAGGGCCGATATGTGCGGAATTTCTCTCGGGTGCCTGCATGTCGCTGCGGGCGTCGGATGGGCTGCGTTTCAACGAAGATTTCTTTCTGTTCTATGAGGATGACGCGATTTGCGCCGCCGCCCGCGCCAAGGGGCGCGCCCTTGTAATGGTGCCGGATGCGGTGATGCACCACGCGGGGGGAGGGTCTTCCGCGCCATCGCAAGCGCTGTCTGCCTTCAAGGCGCGGCATCTGGCCTGGAGCCGATTGCATTACATGGCACTGATGCGGGGTAGCGCGGCGGCTCGGCGCGAAGCATGGGCGCGGGTGTGGCACCATGCGTCCAAGGCTTTGGGGCATGGGCTGACACTTCGTTTTGAAAAGCTTCGGGCTGATATGGCGGGGCTGGGTGGGACGCTGGCCTGGATGCGCGGCAAGCGCGCCTGATTGCGCTACGCCCCCAACATCTTCCGCGCGACGATCAGGCGCATGATCTCATTCGTGCCTTCCAAAATCCGATGGACGCGCAAATCCCGCACGATTTTCTCGATGCCGTATTCCGCCAAATAGCCATAACCGCCCAGTAATTGCAGCGCATCATCCGCGACGCGAGACGCGGTATCCGTCACGAAACGCTTGGCCATGGCGCAATACGTGCCAGCATCGGGTGCTTTTGCATCAAGCTTGGCGCAGGCGCGCCATAGTAGCGCGCGCGCCGCTTCCAATTCAATGCGCATATCGGCCAGCTTGAATTGCGTATTCTGGAAATCGCTGATCGCTTTGCCGAAGGCGCGGCGTTCCTGCGTATAGCGCAACGCGATATCCAAAGCGGCTTCCGCGCCACCCAAGGAACAGGCCGCGATATTCAAGCGCCCACCATCCAACCCCGCCATGGCGAAGCGGAAGCCCTGCCCTTCCTCACCGAGAACTGCATCCGCCGCCACGCGCGCATCTTCGAAGATCACCTGACGCGTTGGCTGCGCGTTCCAGCCCATTTTGCGTTCATTGGCGCCGAAGGAAAGCCCGGGCGTTTCCTTCGGGATCAGCAGCGCGGAAATGCCATCCGGGCCGTCACCGCCTGTGCGCAGCATGGTCAAATAAAGATCAGATGCCCCAGCGCCCGAGATGAATTGCTTGGTGCCATTCAAGACATAGCCTTGATTATCGCGCGTTGCGCGCGCCTTCAGCGCGGCGGCATCGCTGCCGGAACCTGGCTCCGTCAGGCAATAGGATGCGATGGCTTCCATGGTGATCAGCTTCGGCAACCAGGCGGCGCGCTGCGCATCATTGCCGAAGCGGTCAATCATCCAGGCGACCATGTTATGGATGGACATGAAGGCGCTGATGGTGGGGCAACCGGTCGCAAGCGCTTCAAACACCACCGCCGCGTCCAAGCGCGTCAGACCCGCACCACCTGATTCTTCCCGCACATAAAGCGTGGCCATGCCAAGCGCCGCCGCTTCGCGCATTTCCGCCACGGGGAAATGCTGTTCGCGGTCCCATTGCAGTGCCTTGGGCGCCAGCACATCACGGGCGAAATCCCGCGCAACAGATTGCAGCGCGCGGGTTTCTTCCGGCAGGTCGAAGGCAACAGTATTCATGCCGAAATCCCCTTGGCGATATCGGCCATGCGCGCGCGGGCGGCGTTGAGGTTGCGCGCCTTCACATGGCCAAAACCCTTGATGCCGGCGGCGGCTTCTGCCCAATCACAGATTGCACCATGGGTTGCGGGCGAGAGTTTGGAAAGCAGCGCTTCAAGGCCCGCGCGATACTCGCCCGGCAGCGCGCGTTCTTCGCGCCTTTCGGTGGTGCGCGCGAAGGGATCAAGCCAGGTGCCGCGCAGGAATTTGCCGTGGCGTAGCAAGCCCATCGCCTTCAGCATCCAGGGGCCAAATTCCTGTTTCACGGGCAAGCCCGTATCCGGGTTCAGCTTGGTCAGGATCGGCGGGGCCAGATGCATCTCAATGCGCTGCGTGCCCGTAAAACCCTGCGTCAGCATACTGCGCCATTCCGGCAGGCTATGCAGCCGCGCGACTTCATATTCATCCTTATAGGCCATCAGGCGATAGAATTGCCGCGCCACGGCGCGGGTCAGCCTATCCTCACCGGGCAGCGCGGTTGTTTCAGCCGTACGGATGCGTGCCACAAAATCCTGATAGCGCCGAGCATAACGCGAAGACTGATAGGCTTTCAGGTCTTCAGTGAAACGCGCAATCATTTCATCGAGCGTTTCAGGCCCGTGCGGCGCTTCCGGTGTTTCGGTCGCGGCAATACGGCCCAGCGCGAAGGCATTCTTGTTGCGCTCCACCGCTGCGCCATTCAATTCGATGGCGCGCAGGATTGCCTCGGCCGAAAGCGGCACCAGCCCACGCTGCCAGGCAAAGCCAAGCATGAAAGGGTTGAGGTAGATCGCATCGCCCAAATCACGCTCAACACGCGAAAGCGCCGGAATGGTGAGCGCTTCACGGCAGGCAGCCCCCAGGCTTTGCAGCATGGCGCCGCTTTCGTAGCGCGTTTCAGTATCCTTCACGAATTGCGCGGTGGGCGAGAGATCGGCATTCACAATCGCCATACTGCGCGCGGGGCCAAGCAAGGGCCGCGCGGTGCGGCCATGCGCCACCACCATATCGGCGGCCAGCAGCAAATCCGCTTCCCCCGCCGCAATGCGCGCGCCGGATAATTGATCCGCTGCCGCACCCACCGGGCCAATGCGCAACTGCGCGTAAACACCGCCACCCTTTTGCGCGAGGCCCAAAAAGTCCAACGTGCGCACAGGCCGGCCTTCCAAATGCGCGGCCTGCGCCAAAATGGCCGCCATGGAAGACACCCCCTGCCCACCCACACCGGCGATCAGCAGATTCCACGCCTCACCTTGAATGGCGGGCAGGCTTGGTTCGGGCGGTAGCGTCGGCAGCGTGATCGCCGCAGGGCGCGCCGGTTCCGCGCCGATCAGGCTCACGAAAGATGGGCAGAAACCCTCAACACAGGAAAAATCCTGATTGCAGGCGGATTGATCAATGCGGCGCTTCCGCCCAAACGGCGTATCAATCGGCTCCACCGCCAGGCAATTCGAAGCGCGGGAGCAATCGCCGCAATCCTCACAAATACGCGGATTGATCGCGATGCGGCGATTGGCACGCGGCGCCAAATCGCGCTTCCGCTTGCGGCGCCGTTCCGTTGCGCATTCCTGATCATAGATAATGGCGGTGACACCCTTCACCGCGCGCAATTCCTTCTGCACGGCATCAAGCCGCGAACGGTGATGAAAGCCAACCGTTGAAGGGATCAGCGGATCGCCGCGATGCCGATCCGGATCATCGGAGACAACCTCAATCCGCCCTACACCTTCGCCATGCAATTGCGCGGCGATATGCGGTACATCAATCTCGCCTTCCGGGGTTTGGCCGCCGGTCATGGCGACTGCGCTATTCACCAGAATCTTAAAGGTGATATTGGCCTTGGAGGCGACAGCGAAGCGCACGGAAAGACTGCCGGAATGGGCGTAGGTGCCATCGCCCATATTGGCAAAGATATGTTCCTGGCTGGTGAAATGTTCCTGCCCGATCCAGGCGGAGCCCTCGCCGCCCATTTGGCAGAAGAAATCCGTATCCCGGTTCATGAAGCGCGCGAGGTAATGGCAGCCAATGCCGGCCAAGGCGCGGCTGCCTTCTGGCACGCGGGTTGAAGTATTGTGCGGGCAGCCCGGGCAGAAATAGGGATCGCGCCCATGCACCGGCGCTTGGTCTCCTTCGGCCAAGGCTTGCAGCGCCGCCATGCGCGCTATCAGCGCATTGGTACGGAAGGCTTGCGGCAAGCGCGCAAACAGCGCGCGCAAAATCTGCGCGGAATCGAGTTCACTCAAATCAGACAACAAAGGCCGCCCCGCTTCATCACGCTTGCCAGTGATGCGCGGGCGGCGATCCATGTGAAACAGCGCATCGCGCAGCTGCCACTCAAGGAAAGAACGGCGATCTTCGATCACCAGGATTTCCTCAAGCCCTTCGGCAAAACCGCGCGCGGCATCGGCATCCAAGGGCCAAGCCAGGCCCACCTTCCAAATGCGCAGGCCCTGGGCGCGGGCGAATTCTTCGGAAATGCCGGCCTCAGCCAAAGCCTGACGCAAAACGGTAAATGCCTTACCGCGCACGGCGATACCAAAACGCGCATCCGGGCTATCCAGCACCATGCGGTCAATGCCATTGGTCCGCGCAAAGGCATTGGCGCGCGGCAGCTTCACATGGCGGAGCCGCTCTTCCTGCACCATCGGCGGGTCAGTCGCGCGGATATGCACGCCATCGGGCACGCTTGCCATGCCCTGAGGTTCGCGTGTGGCGTAAAGTGCCGGGTCCAGCATCACCGTCATGGTCGCATCCATGGTGTCGGCCACGCATTTCATGCCAACCCAGGTGCCGGCGAAACGGCTCAGCGCAATGCCCTTCAGCCCATATTCCAAAACCTCCCCCACATCGGCGGGGTCCAGCATGGGGATTTCCAGATCCATGAACGCATATTCGCAACCTGACGTGATCGTGGAGGATTTGGACGAAGGATCATCCCCCGCCAGCGCCAATACTCCACCCAGCGGCGCGCTGCCCGCGGAATTGGCATGGCGCAGCACATCGCCGGAACGATCCACCCCCGGCCCCTTGCCATACCAAATGCCGAAAACACCATCCAAGCGCGCCCCGGGTGTCAGATGCACCTGCTGCGAGCCCCAAATGGCCGTCGCGGCCAAATCCTCATTCAACCCAGGCTGGAACACCACATCATGCGCACGCAGCCGTTCCGCCTGGCGCGCCAATTCCCGGTCAAAAGCGCCGAGGGGTGAGCCGCGATAGCCGGAAATGAAGCCGCCGGTGCGGAAGCCCTGCGCCGCGTCCATTTCCTGGCGCAGCATCGGCAGGCGCACCAGCGCATGCGTGCCGGTCAGCAAGACGGGGCCGGAGCGGGCTTCCCAACGTTCTTCGAGCGTGGCCTCTGGCCGGATGATGCTTCCCATGGGGCCTATTGTGGCGATTGGCGGGGCGAATGCCAATCGCTTTGTGAGGGCTTAGTGCTGGGCCTCGGCTTGATCAAAATGCGACTTGATGGTGTGGAAGATGCACAGCACCCCCAAGCCGATCAGCCCGAAGCCGAAAATGCTCATGCCGATATCCTGCGCCGCCGCGGCGGTGAAAAGGCCGAGCAGCGCAAGCAGGCCATAAAGAGCGAGGAAGAAAACGCGGGCACCGGTCATGGCGGTGGGTCCTTTCCAGGTTGATCGTCAAACAGGATCCGGGCGGCGGCGCCTTCCAGATCATCATATTGGCGCGAACGCAGCGCCCAGAGGAAACCAATCAGGCCAAGCGCGCCGAGCAGCAGCGAAACCGGCACCAGAAGGATCAATGCTTCCATGTTAAGCCCTCCCCGCGCGCAAAGCATTGCCGATGACAATGAGGGATGATGAGGCCATGACTAGCGCCGCGATCAGCGGATTGACCAGCCCGGCAATGGCGGCGGGCACGGCAATGATATTATAGGCGAGCGAAAAGCCGATATTCTGCCGCGCCAGGATTTGCGCGCGGCGCGCGATGCGAATGGCCTCAGGCAGCACGGCCAGGCCTTCGCGTTGCAGCACGATATCGGCGGCGGTCTGCGCAAGGTCCGTGGCACCCGCAGGGCTGGCGGAGGCATGCGCGGTGGCAAGGGCTGCGGCATCATTGATGCCATCGCCAACCATCAGCGGCTTCCGGCCTGCAGCCTTCAGGCTTTTGATGTAAGCGGCCTTGGCGTGTGGATCAGCCTCCGCCCGCCAGGTTTCAATGCCGGAAGCCATGGCGGCGGAGGCAACCGCGCCTGGGCCATCGCCGGAAAGCAATTCAACCGGCAGACCAAGCGCCTTCAGATTAGCAACCGTTTGCGGTGCATCCGCGCGTAGCCGATCAGCGAAGCGGAAGATCACCGGCGCGGCGTCAGCGCCTGCGCGAAACACCAACACCATGCCATCGCTGACACCCGCGACATCACAAAACGCTGGCGAGCCCAAACGCGCTGCGCCCGCTTCCAAACCCTGCCCCGGTATTTCGCGCGTGCCTTGCATCAAGGGCGCTTCGGGACAGGCGCTAACCAGTGCCTTAGCCAAGGGGTGGCGTGATGCACGCGCCATGCCTGCCGCCGCACGCAATGTTTGCGGGTCCTGGCCTTCTGGGATCAGCACCGGGCGGCCTTCGGTCAGCGTGCCGGTCTTGTCCAGCACCGCGCAATCCGCCGTGGCCAAACGTTCCAGCGCAGTTGGTGAGGCAACCAGAACGCCGCGCTTGAACAAGGCGCCATTCGCCACCACCTGCACAGCCGGCACCGCAATCGCCAAACCACACGGGCAAGTGATCAGCAGCACGCAAACCGCATTCACCAGAGCTTCTTGCCACAGCGCGCCAAAGCCCAGCCACCACAACAGGAAAGTTGCGACGGCAATGGCATGGGCAATCGGCACATAAAACCGCGCCGCGCGATCCGCGAGGGAAACAAAGCGCCCCTTGGATTGTTCTGCCGCTTCCAACAGCCGCGCCATGGCGGCGAGGGAGCCATCACGCGCTGGCGCGGTCACTTCCAAGGTGAAGGGCGCGCCCATATTCACCGCGCCCGCAGGCAAGGCGACACCCAAGGCAAAGCCGCGCGGCAGGCTTTCACCGGTAATCGCCGCTGTATCCAGCAGGGTTTCAACACTGGCCCGCCCATCCAGACGCAAGGTCTCACCCGCCGCGATCTGCACGGTTTGCCCCGCTTCCACGGATGCTGCCGGCACCAGGTGCGTTGTGTGATCGGTAGCGATCAGCGCAACCATGCCATCCTGAAGTGCCAGTAATTCCGCCACTGCCTGCCGCGCCTTCTTCCGCGCGGCGCGATCCAGCACGCGGCCCGCGAGCAGCAGCGCGAGTAGCGCCGTTGCGCCATCAAACCAAGTATAAGGACCGTTGCGAAAGGTCTCAATCAAGCTCATGCCGGCGGTCGCCAGCACGCCGAGTGAGACCGCCATATCCATATTCACGCGCCCCGCGCGCAAAGCCTGGGTAGCGGAACGATAGAAGGGCATGCCCGCGACCAGAACTGTCGGCAGGCCAATCAGCGCCGCCAGCCAATGCATGAATTCGCGCGTATGGGCGCCCATATCCTGGCCCACCCAGACTGCGATGGATACCAGCATGACATTCATCGCGCCAAAGGCAGCAATGCCAAGTGCGCGGATCAGCGCGCGGCCTTCTGCATCCTCAGAAGCGCGCAGGCAAGCAGGCGTATAGGGTGCCACACGAAAGCCAAGACGAGATATCAGCGCGACCAATTCATTGCCGCGCGCGGCAGGGCCGCGCCAACGCAGATCAAGCCGGCGTGTGGAAAAGGAAACGCGCGCCTTGATCACATCAGCTTCGGCCGCCAGCGCCTGTTCCACCAACCAGACACAGGCGCCGCAGGTAAGGCCCGAAATCATGAGTTCGAGCGATTTCACACCATCAGCGTCTTCGCGGATCAATGGCAGCGCATCAAAACTGGGCGCGGCGGCTTCAGGGCGCAGCGCACCATCAGCAGTTTCGCGCCGGCGATAAAACGCATCGAGCCCAAGGCCGCGCACCAGGCCGTAAGCTGCCTCACACCCCGTGCAGCAAAAACGCCCCTGACCAGGCGCAAGCAGCGCGCCGCAATGGGCGCATGCGGCAGCGCTTTGCGGTGCTTGAGCAATCAAGGGGCGCTTGAGATCGGTCATGGCAGGATGAAGCGCTTACGTAAATCAAAAGACGCGCCGGCTTCATCGAAGAACGTAATCCGCGCTTCCCATTGCCCAGCGCGGAGTGGTTCCATCCGCGCCGCGAAACGCCCATGACCAGTGGCGCTGAAGCCAAGCGGTACTTCCACCCCTTCCAGCGGGCGCAGCAGGACGCCTTCAACACGGCCATGGAGTGGTTGTTGCGCAGCGTCCTGCATGGCAAGGCGCAGCAGGCCGGCTTCCAAGGTGATGTCTCCACGCCAGCCCAGCGCATCCTGC
>CALRPR020000071.1:0-19245 GCA_943370125.1 Allobosea thiooxidans
TGCGCGCGCGTAGCCCGTCGCGCCGGAAATCCCGCGCAAGCGCCGGGCCTTCTTCGCGCACCAGATCATTCGCCTGAGAAAGCCATTCAATGGCGCCCTGCGCAGTATCGGCAACCGCATCGCAGCGCTGGGCCAGGGCTTCGTTTTCGGCATTCGGTGTTGTCATGACTTGTTCCTCACGGCACCGAAAGCGCGCCGGTATCGCGCCAGTAACCTGCCTCGCTGCGTTCGGTTTGCAGGCGCAGGCGCACAATGCCGCGATGCTGCGGATCGCCCTCGGCATCCAGGATTTCGTCTATGGTGAAATCCTCCCGCAATTCCTCCGCATCCGCGCTTTCAGGGTCTATTTCCGCGCGCTGGATGGAAAGCTTCAGCGGCAGTTTCAGCCGTGGCACGTTATCGGGATTGGCATATTCCAAAATATACAACCGGCTTGCGGTCCAGCGTTCCAAATCCAATTGACGAAAGCCAAGAAAGACCGGGGCGCGGAATTCCATGGAGAATTTCACATCCTGCGACGCGCCAGGCGCTTTTGACAGCGCCGCATCCGGGTCCTGCAGCAGCACATTTGGCCTAAGGATTTGTCCCGAAATCTCCATGCGCCCGAGGTATTTGGCAGTCGAGCGCATGGCAAGCCGGCTGGTACGCATCAGGAAGTTTTCCAAACGCCCCTCGGCCACTGCGCAAAGCATGGCGCCCACTGCCGCTGTGGTTTTTGGGTCATCTACGCGCCCGGCGGAATCGCGGAAGGGATACCAGCTTCCGGCGCGGTAGCGATGCATCCCCACAATGCGATGCGGTGGCACCGGCATCTTGGCCAGCACCATATCGGAAATCGCCCGCAGCCGAGATGGCCTGCCGGACAGCAGCAGCCAATCGCAATCAAAAGCATAGACCACTTCGCAAAGATCAGCGATCACCTGGCCAAGCGCTGCCTGCACAATGGCATCCACACTGCCTGCCGCAGCCGCCATTTCCGCTTCCAGCAAATGATACCCGGCAGCACCGGCGCGCGCCGCCTGTTGTTCAAAATAACGCAAGGGCGCAGCAACATCGCGCCCATGCAGAATGGTGCTGAGCTTTTCGCGCAGGAATTCGCCGGAGGCGCGTTCATCTATCTTTTCGTAGCCATGCAGGATTGCAAGCCCGGTCGGTTCCAGCACTTGCGTCACGAATTGCCGGCGCAAATGGCGTTCCAATTCGCTTTGCGCGCCGCGATCCCCGCCCAGTACTTCGCGTAGCATCGCCTTGGGGTCGCGCGCGCCGGCTTGGCGCAGGCTTTCCTCAAGCTGCGGCAGGACGATGCTTTGGATCACCTCCTGCAACACCTCATCGCCCGCAATACGAAAGCCTTCACGGAAATTCTGGTGTGGTTCGATTTCCTGCCCGGCTTCGGCGGAATAGGTGCAGATCATCAAATCCGTGGTGCCGCCGCCAATATCAATGCTGGCCACGCGGAGCGAAGGTGCCTTGCCATAACCTTCCCGCGCGCGCCCGGTCAGCGCGAAGAAGCTTGCCGGATCACCACGCAAGCGCTGGCTTGCTTCCGTATAAAGGAACACCAATTGCGTCGCCGTCGCCTCATCGAGGTTGGCAATGACGCGCGGTTCCGGCGGCGGTGCAGCAGCGCCAGGCGTGGGATTGCCCCAGCCCATCATATCCCAGGCAAGGCGCACCGCAGCTTCGGCGCGATGGCGGAAAATACGCTGTTCCGCCAACGCCATGGCTGGCGGCATGGTCAGCAGGATGCGGCGCAACCGGCGCGGCACATCGGGGAAGCTCCGCGCATAGCGGGTTTCGACTGAATTGATTTGCGACAGTGCCTGCAATAGGATTTCCGCGAGTAGAAAGCTCATCAGCGATGAACGGCTGAAGCGCGCACGTACAGCGGGCTGACGCGGGGCGCCGCCGCGACCACGCGGCTTGGCGCGTAGCACTTCACCTTCTTCCGTGACCCAGGCCATGAAACTACCACTCACAGGTGGTTCCGTGGTTACGCCATCAGCGGCCATGCCATTGAAGCGCCATACCTGCGTTGTCGGTCTTTCATCCCAAAGATAGCGCTTGGGTGAAGACAAGCCGGTGGCACCATCATTGCCGCGCGCCGCGGCAGAAAGCCGCACGGCTTCTGGCCCGATGCGCACAGGGCTCAGCCATTGAAAGGCATTGCCGCGACCGGAACGGCGGCTGAGTGCATCCTTGCCGAAGCTCGCGCGCGCAAATTCCACACGGCTTTCAAAGGGGAAGGCGTAGCCCTGTTCCGGCGCGCTCAAATCACGCAGTTTCAGGGGGTAGCTGTTGTTCAGATTAAGCCGGCTGTCGCGTTCATCTTCCACCAGAATGCCGCAGGTGCGCGCATTGCCGATATCCAACACCAGATCAACATTGATGGGTTCATAGGATTTGCTGTTGGAAACCACATCCACCAGCTTCACCCGCGGCAGGATGCGCGCTTCGGTCAGCAATTCCAAAAGTGTGATGTAGCGGGCCCAATGTTCGCAAGCGCGTTGCTCATCCTCAGGGCGTGGGCGACGGCCACTTGCGGCGCGCATGTCCTGCAAGATTTCCTCAAGCCACTGGATCAGCCAGGGTTCATTCATGAACCAGCTTGTCTGTTCCCGATCAGACACAAAGGTGAATTCGCCGGCGCGTTCGCTGTCCGTCGGTGAAATCGCAGTATAGGGGCGGCCTTCTTCGCGCGCCCGCAGCGCCGTATCAAAGCCAAGCACGGCGTGATGCGTATTGCCTTCCTCATCGGGTGCCGAAAGTGCGGAAATGCGCAGCCGCGCCCAATTGGTCGGCCCCTTGTCATAGACTTCCTGGCCCGAGGCCCCCACAGCGGCCACGCGGAAAAAGGGCAACGGTATCCAACGCCCCAGAATGAATTCCAAAGCCTGGCCGCGCCCAACTTGATAGATTTCCTCATCGGGCGGGCTGCGGCCACTGATTGGGTCCAGAAGCGCGCCTTCGCCGCTTTCCGTCAGACGGCGCAGATTGACCAGGCCAGCACTAGCCGGGTCAGCACCTGGCGGCAGCGGCTGTTCCCAGAAGGAACGCGGCGCACGCGGCAGGCGGTCCAGGTTGAACCGAATGTCAATGAATTGCAGTCCGGTCTGCGGCACGAGGCTGATGATTTGCGGCAGGCCCTGCATTCTTCAAAACCTTGAGACTAAAAGGGAGATACTTCCCAATATGCCGGTCAGCCCCGCCCGGCGCAACCAAAGCCTCGCTTTTGCAGGGCGGTCAGGCTGGCAGCACCACCGGCTGAGGGTCCAGCCATTGCAGGAACCAGGACAGGCTGAAATGCAAATGCGGCCCGGTCACGCGCCCCGTCATACCGATGGCACCGATCCTTTGGGCCTTGGCAATGGTCTCGCCCTCCCGCACCGATATCTCGGACAAATGGGCGTAGAGCGAATTCACCCCATGGCCGTGATCCAGCACGATCAATTTGCCAAAGAAATGGAATTCATCGGCCAAGGTCACCCGCCCGCCCGCACAGGCCAGCACCGGCGTCCCAGTGGGGGCAGCAAAATCTAACCCGTAATGGGGCTGGCGCGGCTGGCCGTTCAGGATCCTTTGGCTGCCGAAAACACCCGAAATCCGTCCGGGGGCGGGGCGGATAAAACCCTCTGCAAAGCCGGTAAGGTTGGTTTCAATGGCTCGGATCGCGGCCAGTTTTTCCCTTTCGCGGGCAATGCGGGTCAGGGTTTCGGCATCCGGCGTCACCTGCGCGGGCGGCAGGCCGGAAATGCTCTCCGTCGGCCATTGGCGCTTGGCGATGTTCAACACGCGGGTTTCCGCAGCACCTGAGGGGGGCGTGATGACCAGTCGCGCCTGCGCGGCATGATCCCGCCCAAAGCCAAAGGCGAAATTCCCCGCTGGCGAGACCCTGACCGCGCGGCCATCCAGCGCCAGCCGAGTTCCCGGCGCGGCCCGTCCCAACACAAACCCGCCTTGGGTCAGGGCCGCTTCATTGAGGGTCACCGCCCGCACTGGCGTGGCCAACAGCAAGGCGGGCGCGGCGAATAGCAGGCGGCGGGGCAGGGCTGGCATCACAAAAGGCGTCCTTGGCGCGAACCATCAACATTCACACCCACTTCGCCATCGGCAAAGGTCAAGCGCAAGCCTTGTCCGGGGGAGACAGCGCCCGCCGCCACCACCGGCGCGCCCTTGGCATCGCGCACCAGCGCAAAACCGCGCGCGAGAACCGAGGTATAGGAAGCACTCTCCAACCGCGCGGAAAGTCCTTCCAGCACGGCCTGTCGTTGGCGCAGCATAGCCAGCACTGGGGCGGGAGAAAGCCGCGCCAGCCCAGGGGAGGCGCCGAAGCCATCCCGCCGGCGTGCCCAAGCGCTGCCAAGCCGCAAGCCGAGCGCTTCCAGCGCCGCACGCCGCGCCAGAATGCCTTCTCGTGGATGGGGAATGCGGATCGCACCAAGCCGTTGTGCGCGCGCGGCAAGGCCAGCCGATACGGCGCGCGGCAGTCTTTCGCCCCAATCATCCAGGCGCTGGCGTGATTGCGCGAGCCGCGCCGGCACATCCGGCAGGCCGCGTTCGGCGCGCAGCAGCCTAAGCCGCGCGCCATTCACCAGGCCAGAAGCCGCCTGACCCAGCCGCGCACCGGTTTGCATCAGGGCAGCGGCAATCTCCGCTCGTGCTGGCACGGCAAGCTCAGCGGCGGCGGTGGGCGTGGGTGCACGACGGTCAGAGGCGAAATCAATCAGGGTGGTATCGGTTTCGTGCCCAACCGCGGAAATCAGCGGAATCGTGCTTTCGGCCGCGGCGCGAATAACGATTTCCTCATTGAAGGCCATCAGGTCTTCCAGGCTGCCGCCGCCGCGGGCCACAATCAGCACATCGGGGCGCGGCACGGCGCCGCCTTCAGGCAGGGCGGAAAATCCCCGGATGGCGGCGGCAATCTGTTCCGCCGCGCCCTGGCCCTGCACCGCGACCGGCCATAGCAGGATATGGCGCGGAAAGCGGCGCGCGATGGTGGTGCGGATATCCTGAATGACCGCGCCTTTTTCGCTGGTGATGACGCCAATCACGCGCGGCAAAAGCGGCAAGGGGCGCTTGCGGGCCTCATCAAACAGCCCTTCTTCCAGCAGGCGTTTGCGCAGCGCCTCAATCCGCGCGAGCAAAGCGCCTTCGCCGGCATATTCCAGCCTTTCAATCACCAGCTGGTATTTTGACCGATCCGCATAGGTGGAAATGCGCCCCGTGGCGATCATCTCCACGCCGTTTTCTGGCATGGTGCCGATATTGCGCACCGAGCCTTTCCAGATCACGGCTTCGATCTTGGCGTCCTGATCCTTAAGCGACAAATAGATATGCCCGGAAGGATACCGCTTCATTTCGGTGATTTCGCCGCGCAGGCGCAGCCGCCCGAAAGCGCCTTCCAGCGTGCGGCGAATGGCGCCGGCCAGATCGGTGACGCCATATTCGGGAGTGTTATCCGGCCGGGATTCGTCCATCGGCCATAACTAGCCCGGATTGGGCACTGATGAAATCAGTCCCCTAGGGGCGAGGCCCAGGCTATTCGCCCGCCACGCCACTCCGCGCCACCGCCTGGGCCTGCGCGGCCAGCGCACGGGCCATCTGGCTCAGCGCTTCCTGGTGCTTGTCATTGTCAATCAGCGCGAAATTGCGCGCGAGTTCCAGGCACATGCGTTGGCGCTGAGACATGGAAGGGTCCACGCTTTCAGATTTCAGCCCTTCAAAAAACCAGGAAATCGGCACGCCCAGCACCTGGGCAATACCATACAGCCGGCCGGCGGAAATGCGGTTCAGCCCGCGTTCATATTTATGCGCCTGCTGATAGGTCACGCCGATCATCTTGGCCAATTGCTGCTGTGACAGGCCAAGCATGGTGCGCCTTTCGCGAATGCGCGCGCCCACATGCTTATCAGCCGCATTGGCCCTTTGGGTGGAGACCACTTCGACGATACCGGCCTCGGCCTGGCGGAATGATTGTGCAATTTCGACGATGCTGTCCATCAACCCGATTCCTCAGCGGGGCATCATGCCCCTCGCTGATTTCGGATTATGCGTGGCATTGGTGATCAACCGGTGAATATGAGGCTCAAAAAAGCAACGCGCTCAGCCTTTGGTGCGCGATTTTAGCGCCGCCAATTCGCCTTTCAGTGTCTCAATTTCTTTCTTTAACGCCTCGGTTTCATCACCCGGGGCGCTTTCCTCGCGTCGCGCGAAAGGTGTGAACAGGCTCATCGCGCGTTCCATCATGGCGATATTCTGCTTGCCGACTTCTTGCAGGTCCGGCACGGCGCCGGGGAAGGGGATGAAGCCGCCCATGGTCTTGCTCAGCGTATCGCGCATCTGGTCCTGCTGCTGCGTGAAGGACGCCATGGCCGCTTCCAGATAGCGTGGAACAAGCGACTGCAGATTATCGCCGTAAAGCCCGATCAATTGCCGCAGCACAGCGGTGGGCAGCATATTCTGCCCCTTGCCTTCCTGTTCCACGATGATCTGGGTCAAGACGCCTCGGGTAATGTCTTCGCCTGTCTTGGCGTCATAGACCACGAAATCCCGTCCGTCCCGGATCATGGCCGCCAGATCATCCAAAGTGACATAGGATGAGGTTTCAGTGTTGTAGAGCCGCCGATTCGCGTATTTCTTGACAACAATCGGGGGCAGCGGCTTCTGCTCACCGGCTTGGGGGGATTGACGACCCGACATGCTACCTTGCCTCAGCCTATTTGGTTACAGAAACGTCCTAGCATGGTTCATGCCGCAATGCGAAAGCCTGTTGCGCCGCAAAAACGCGCCTTTGGGGTCGTATCCGGCGGGGGCTGATGCCGCTATAACCTTGCCCCATGGCTGGCCCCGAGGATATCGAAAAGCTTGCGGAAGACTGGATCGCGCTGTGGCAGAGCGAGGTAGCCGGGCTCGCCGCCGATCCGGAATTGGTAGAAAAATGGGCGGCTTTTGCCTCGCTTGGGGCGGCCTGGTTCAGGGCTGCGGCCCAATTCTCCAAGCCTTTTACCCCCGGCGCGGCGGCCCAGCATGACAGCGCCGTTCCGCCGCCGCGGCCCGCGCCCGCTGCCGCTCCATCTGGGGCTGGCGGGGATCCGGGCCATGGCGGCAGTGGGGGCGCTGCCCGGGATGCCATGGCCGAACGCATCGCCACCCTTGAGCGCCGCCTGGCCGATCTCGAAAGCGGGGCAGGCGGAGGCAGCGCGCATCAGCGCCGCCCTCGCCAGCGCCGGCCACGCGCCTGAGGCGTTTCGCGGCGCGGTTCTGAACAGGCTGCTGCGGGCGGATCGCGCGCTTGTGGCCGGGTTGGCTGCCTATCGCCGCCATCCCTTCCAGCGAGAAGCCGCGCCGGTGCCGGCGATTTGGGCCGAGGAAGACACTAAATTGCTCGATTACGGCGGGCAGGGGCCGGTAGTGGTCTTTGTGCCTTCCCTGGTGAACCGGGCCTATGTGCTTGATTTGATGCCGGAAGCGTCCTTGCTGCGTTGGCTGCCGGGGCAGGGGTTCCGCACCTTATTGCTGGATTGGGGCTGGCCGGGAGAGGCCGAACGGCACTTCACCCTGACCGATTACATCGCCGGGCGGCTGGAACGGGCGCTGATGGCCGCCCCAGGCCCGGTGATCCTGGCTGGTTATTGCATGGGGGGCTTGCTCGGCCTGGCGCTGGCCTTGCGCCGGCCGGATTTGGTGCGAGGCTTGGCGCTGCTGGCGACCCCTTGGGATTTCCATGCCGGGCCGGAAGGTGGGGCCCGCGCCCGTGCCGCAGCCGCAGCGCTGCCGGGGCTGGAAGCGCTGATGGAACCCACGGGCGCGCTGCCGGTGGATGTGCTGCAAACGCTGTTCGCCAGCCTTGATCCCTTTGGCATTGCTGAGAAATTCCGCGGTTTTGGCCGGCTTGACCAGGCTTCCCCCGCGGCCCGGCGCTTTGTGGCGCTGGAGGATTGGTTGAATGATGGCGTGCCTTTGGCCGCCCCTGTAGCGCGGCAATGTATTGGCGGCTGGTATGGGCGGAATGAACCGGCGGGGCTTGCCTGGCGCGTGGCCGGGCAGGTGGTGGACCCGGCCCTTTGGCAGGGCCCGGCCTTCGCCGCCATTCCGCATCGGGACCGCATTGTGCCCCCCGCTTCCGCCCTGGCGCTGACCGGCCGCTTGCGTCAGGTCAAGCTGCATATGGCGCCGGCTGGGCATATCGGCATGGTCGCCGGCATTGCTGCCGAGGCCGCGCTATGGAAGCCTCTACGCGACTGGTTGCGCGGTTTGTGATACGAAGCCGCAAATCACCCATTCTTGAGGAAGGATATCAGCCCCCATGACCGAAATCGTGATCGCATCCGCCGCCCGCACCCCGGTTGGCGCCTTCAACGGGGCTTTCGCCTCATTATCCGCGCATGCGCTCGGCACTGTAGCCATCAAGGCCGCCATGGAACGCGCCCGCATTGAAGGCGCGGAAGTGGACGAAGTGATTCTGGGCCAGATCCTGGCCGCCGGCGCGGGGCAAAACCCAGCGCGTCAGGCTTCGGTGAATGCCGGCATTCCGGTGGAACACACCGCCTTTGGCATCAATCAGCTTTGCGGTTCGGGCCTGCGCGCCGTGGCACTCGCAGCCCAGCAGATTGCAACCGGCGATGCGCGCATTGTGGTGGCCGGTGGTCAGGAAAGCATGACCCAGGCGCCGCATGCGCAGCAGCTGCGCGCCGGGCAGAAGATGGGCGATCTTTCCCTAATGGATACCATGCTGCGCGATGGGCTGATGGATGCCTTCCATGGCTATCACATGGGCAATACGGCGGAGAACGTCGCCCGCGCCTTCCAGATCACGCGCGATGAGCAGGATCAATTCGCCTATAACTCGCAGCGCAAGGCTGGCGAGGCAATGGCGGCAGGCCGCTTTGCCGATGAGATCACGCCGGTCACGGTGAAGGGCCGAAAGGGCGACGTGGTGGTTTCCGCGGATGAATATCCGAAGCCGGAAACGACGATGGAAATCCTGGGCAAGCTCCGCCCCGCCTTTGCCAAGGATGGGTCTGTCACCGCTGGCAATGCTTCCGGCATTAATGATGGTGCGGCGGCGGTGGTGGTGATGACGGCGGCCGAAGCCGCCAAGCGCGGCATCACCCCACTCGCGCGCATCGTGTCCTGGGCAACGGCGGGCGTTGATCCTTCCATCATGGGCACTGGCCCCATCCCGGCATCGCGCAAGGCTTTGGCTAAGGCGGGCTGGAAGATTGATGATCTTGACCTGATCGAAGCCAATGAAGCCTTCGCTGCGCAGGCTATCGCCGTGAATAAGGATCTTGGCTGGGATACCAGCAAGGTGAATGTGAATGGCGGCGCCATTGCGATTGGCCACCCGATTGGTGCTTCCGGTGCCCGCGTGCTGACGACGCTGTTGTTTGAGATGCAAAAGCGCGGCGCGAAGAAGGCACTGGCGACGCTTTGCATTGGCGGCGGCATGGGTGTTGCCATGTGTTTGGAAAGGTAAGCCGCTTTTTGCGCAATGAAAAAGGGCTCGCCGGTGCGGTTCCGGCGAGCCCTTTTCATGTCCACTGTTTACGACGGTTCAGAACTTCGCGACCGCTTCGGCGATGGCGCGGCCAACATCCACCGTGCCGGCCTGCCCGCCCATAGCGCGCGTGCGCGGGCCGCCTTCCGCCAGCAGTTTTTCAATCACCGCCAGAATCGCATCGGCTGCCTGTTTTTCGCCGAGGTGTTCCAGCATGATCGCGCCCGACCAGATCTGCCCGATCGGGTTGCAGATGAATTTGCCCGCGATATCCGGCGCGCTGCCATGCACGGGTTCGAACATGGAAGGAAAGTGCTTTTCGGGATTGATATTGGCGCTGGCGGCAATGCCAATCGAACCCGCCACCGCCGGCCCAAGATCTGAGAGAATATCGCCGAACAAATTCGACCCCACCACCACATCAAACCAATCCGGATGCTGCACGAAATGGGCGCAGAGGATGTCAATGTGGAATTGATCCGTCGTGATGCCCGGATAATTCTTCCCCATTTCGGCAAAGCGTTCATCCCAATAGGGCATGGTGAAGGTAATGCCATTGGATTTCGTGGCACTCGTCACCTTCTTGCGCGGCCTGGTCTTCGCCAATTCAAAGGCGTAGCGCAGCACGCGATCCACCCCGATGCGCGTAAAGACACTTTCCTGGGAGACGAATTCGCGGTCAGTCCCCACAAACATGCGCCCGCCGCTTGAAGAATACTCGCCTTCCGTATTCTCGCGCACCACAATGAAATCAATATCCTTGGGGCCACGATTGGCGAGGGGCGTAGTCGCCCCCGGCAGCAGCCGGCAGGGGCGCAGATTCACATATTGGTCAAAGCCGCGCCGAATGGGAATAAGCAAACCCCAGAGCGAGACGTGATCCGGCACGCCGGGCCAGCCCACGGCACCCAAGAAAATGCTGTCGCTGTCCTTCAAGCGATCCATGCCATCATCCGGCATCATCTTGCCGGTCTTGGTGTAGGTTTCGCAGGACCAATCGTAATGCGTCAGTTCCAGTTCAAAGCCGAAGCGTCGCGCCGCGGCATCCAGCACGCGAAGCCCTTCGGGCGTGGTTTCCTTGCCAATGCCATCCCCGGGGATGACGGCGATGCGATGCTTGCGTGTGGCCATGGGGTCTCTCCTGCCCTTTCTTCAGGCTAGTCATAACGCGGGATGCGGGCTTTGCCAGCCCTGGCGGATCAGGGGTTGGTGGGCGCTTCCTCTGCACGCCAAGCCTTGAGCAGCCCATGCGCAACGGCGAGCAAGGCAGGGCCAATGAAAAGCCCAAGGAAGCCAAAGGCAATCAGCCCGCCAAAGACACCAAGAATAATGAGCGAAAGCGGCATTTCGCTACTGCGTTTGATCAGCAAGGGGCGCACGATATTGTCGCTGCCCGAGACCATGATCAGCCCCCAAAGCCCCATGAAAATCGCCCAGGCAAGCTGGCCTTCGCTGTAGAGCCAAGCCGCCGCGCCTAGCCAAGCCACCACCACCAGCGGCCCCAAAATTTGGCTTATGGAAAAAATCAGCGTCAGAAAGGAAATTACCCCAACGCCGGGCACGCCCGCTATGGCAAGGCCAATGCCCATCAGCATCGCCTGGATGATACCGGTGCCAACAATGCCCCAGGCCACGCCGCGCACCGCGCCTTCAGCGGCCATCACCGCATTGCGGCCCGTCTCACCCGCCAAGCGTCCGGCAATGTCCGTCACCTCATCGCCGAGCTTGTCGCCGCTGACCCAGAAGGCGGTGGCGACAATCAGCGCGAGCAGGATTTGTACCACGCTTGCGGCTGCCGCCTGGCCGATATCAACCAAAAGGCTGGTGATGCGCCCGGTATAGGGCGCCAGAAGGGCCCCGAAATCACCCTGCCAATGCAGCAATTGCGGCCACCAATCGCTTGCTATCCCACCCACCAATGGCAGCCCCGCAAGCCAAGCCGGAGCGGCCTCTGGCAGGCCGGCCAGAAGTTCACGCCCCACCTTTGACGCATGTGCAATCTGCCCGCCCAATTCAGGCGTCAGCGCAAGCGCCGGAATGGCGACGGATAGGATCAACACCAGCAGCATGAGCGTTGCGGCGATACCGCGCGGGATGCCGCGGCTGACCATCGCCTGCCTTAGTGGCCACGTGCCAATGACGATGAAACCCCCGAAAGCTATTGCCAGGCCAAAGGGTTCCAGGACGCGAATAACGCCGTACAGCAACAGGGCCAGCAGCAGCAAAACCGCTGCCCTTTCGGCGAGCATGGCGGTTTGCGTATGGCGCGTGGGTGTTGGTCCGGGCGGTTCGGCGTTTGGCATGGTTTGCTCCTGCAACCATACCAAAGCACAGAGCGACCCCTTGGGGAAAGCGGCTAGAGGTCCTCAGGCCTAGGCGCCGCCCATGGCGCTCCGTTTGATGGGAGCAGCGCCGCCGGCAAGGCTATGCCGCGCCTTGACCCTTTCTTCCTGCGATGAAATGGCCAATTCAATTTCGATCAGCGCCTGTTCGACACGTTCGATATCAGAGTTTTCGTTGGGTAGCTGTAAAACCAATTCGGCCGCGTAATGCAGCCCAAGGGTCAGGCAGCCCGTATGCAAACCCTTCAGCCGCCCGACCACATCCTGCACATCCTGAAGGTTTTTGGACCGCCTGAGGTCGCGCGCAAAAACCGCGCATTGGCCGCGCAGTGAATAAAGATAGGCCATCAGCTGATCGGGCGCGATATTCAGTCGGTTCAGCGTTGCGGGGGGTGGTTCGGCAATCCTCTCCCAGGCGGAATTGAGGA
The DNA here is from genome assembly GCA_943370125.1 of Allobosea thiooxidans. Classification (GTDB taxonomy): domain Bacteria; phylum Pseudomonadota; class Alphaproteobacteria; order Acetobacterales; family Acetobacteraceae; genus Neoroseomonas. Next base: position 12,270 of record CALRPR020000071.1, read on the forward strand.
TTTTTTGCAAGGAACCGCGCGCTTCCCGAGCATGAAAAGGCTTGATGATGTAGTGGCTGATGCCAAGCGTCACCGCCTGCTTCACGGTTTCAAGATCAGCCGCGGCCGTGACCAATACGAAGGGGATGTCCTTGAAACGCGGCGAAGAACGCACTCGCTTCAGCAGGCCAATGCCGGAAAGCCGCGGCATCTGCACATCGCAGCAACAGATCATGGGGGCCGGCCCCATTTCCATCTGTTCCCAGGCATCCTGGCCATCCACCGCTTCAACCACCTTCAATTCGATAAAGCTGCGCATCAAATCGGCGAGCGCCATGCGCGAAACCACATCATCATCAACCACCAGCGCTCTCATGAAATGGTTCCTTTTGCTATATCGTTCAGTATGTTGAGGAAGCCGGGCATTTCTCTTTCTATGGTGTGCCAATCTTCGCCGTCAGCCGCTTGTTCAAGAAGAGCACTCATACTTTGCAGCGCCCCGCCAGGCCAAATATAGCCAGCACTTCCCTTGAGGCTGTGGAAGAGATTGGCGAGTGTCTGCATATCCCGCCTAGTATAAGCCTCATCAAGCGCCTTGCGTCGAGCGCCGAGATCCGCGCGCAGCGCCTCGCGCAGCCGTTCCCTGAGGCTTCTGTTTTCCTCCTGAGGGTTACCCACGGGCGCGGTCGGCATGATTTGCGTGACACGAGCCCCTGCCGGCGCAACCACACCGAACAGCTTTTCCAATTCTTGGTCATCTTGGCGCAAGATTGGCAGCAGCGATGCCCCTTCCGTGAGGCGCGCTTCAATCACCCGCGCCAGGCTTTGATGCAACAAGGCCTCATCAATTGGCTTGACCAGAAAATCATCGGCGCCGCTGGCGATATAGAATTGCCGGCTTTCATCGCCTGCATTCGCCGTCAGCATAATGATGCGGATTTTCGGGTCTGGGACATAATATTGCCCGCCACCTTCAGCTCGGATCAAGCGAATGGCGGTTGCGCCATCCATTTCAGGCATTCGCCCATCCATCAGAATGACATCATAGCTACGCAGCGCCAGGGCCTCTAACGCTTTGCGGCCATTATCAGCAAACTCAACCCGATGCCCCATTTCATCCAGCAAGCCCTGAATGATGATTTGGTTCGGGGGGAAATCCTCAGCGCATAGAATATTCAACTGGTGTGAATGCGGCACCAGGACGACTGGCAGGATATTGGCGGGCGCCGTGCCGATCTTGAAGGGGATAACAAAGCTGAAGCAGCTTCCCTTGCCAAGCTCACTCTTCAGGCTGATTTCACCTTGCATCAACTCCACAAGCTGTTTGCAAATGGCAAGGCCAAGACCTGTGCCGCCGAAGCGCCGTGTTGTTGAAGTATCGCCCTGGGCGAATTTCTGAAAGAGCTGCGCCTGCGCATCGCGTGAAATGCCGATGCCGGTATCTTCGACTTCAAAGCGGATATTGTTTACATCCGCAACACTACTTTCAAGCTGAACGCGTAGCGCCACCCCCCCCTTATCCGTGAATTTGATGCCATTGCCGATCAGGTTGATCAGGATTTGCTTGACGCGCGCCGGGTCGCCGACCAGCGTATCCGGAACGGCAGCATCAGTATCTATCGTCAGTGCGATATTCTTCGTGGCCGCCCGTTCCATCAGTAGGGCGCTACTTTCGGTGATGAGATGCCGCAGCGAAAAATCTACTGATTCAAGTAGCAGTTTGCCGGCCTCAATTTTGGAGAAATCCAGGATGTCATTGAGCAGGTCGAGCAGAAACTCCGCATTGGTCTGGGCCATATCAAGATGTTGGCGGGTTTTTCCCTTGAGCGCCGGGTCGCGCAAGGCAAGTTTCTGCATGCCGATCACCGCGGAAAGCGGTGTGCGGATTTCGTGACTGACCATGGCAAGAAACTCGCTTTTTATGCGGCTTGCATTGTCAGTTGCTTCCTTGGCGGAGAGGGTTTCCGCCAATCCGGTCCATACGTCCTGTTCAAGCTTCTTACGCGCTGTAATGTCTTCAATGACGCAAAGGCAGGAATGTTCTGAACCTGCGGTACAAATGCGTGATACGCTTACCCGAAGCCAGATCAGTACGCCATCGTCATTCTCGAATTCGGTTTCAACAAATTCTTGGCTGTCTTCGGTTGGCTCACCCCAAACGGATTCCATGTAGTAATCATAGCTTTGTTTGGCGGACAGGATACGCGATACCGGTTCACCAATCAGGCTTCCGATGCTGGTTGACAGAATTTCGGCAAGTTTGGGATTTGCCTGGGTGATGAAGCCGGCATTGACCATCATGAGCCCAAGCGGGACCGAATCGAAATAGGCAGGGTCTTTTTGAATGAGGCTGACGAAGGTCTCAAACCGCATCTTTGCGGCGATTTGCTGATGCCCTTCACTGCTATTCGTGACGTCTTCAAGGCTTGCGACCACAATCCGGCCTTCACGCGATCTGTCCAATTCCCCACGAAATAGGAGGACCTGCGTGCCTGCGGATGTTTGGTGCAGCAATTCAACTGAAACCGGCCCTTCCTGGGTCAATATATCTTCGAAGGCAATCGCCAACTTGTTCCGATTGGGTATGTCAAAAGACTCGGCAAAAGCGATCTCGCTTTGTGGCGCATCCGAGGTGGTCAATTGTAGAAGGCGAAGTGCTGCACTGGAAAGAATGATCCTATCGGTATCTGCATGCCATTCGAGCCAGGCGCGCCCTTCCGAACCGGACACGGGGGCGGCTTCTGGGTGTATGGGCAGGGCTATCGTCATGGGGAATTCCTACGCCAAATGTCCTAAACAAGAATGACCCGCCACGCCGCGTGAGCGACAAGCAATTTCATTGGGCGACGAAGGCGCAGAAAACATTGAAGCAAACCAGTTCTGTGTTTGGAGCGGCTTGCATTCTAATCAGGCAAGAATGAAATTCCCCTTAAATAAGGCACCGTGACCTCAGCTTGGGCGGGTCAAGCCATCTGCGCTTTTGCTGCTTGACCGCGTCCGCATGAAGGGTGACGTTATCGCTTCATAAACCTTTGGGGGTGTGGAGATGGGATTTTTCAGAACGCTGATGCTGGCAGCCGGCTTGCTGCTGTTCTGCCCGGTGGCGTCTCAGGCGCAGCGCACCCTCACTATCGGCGCGCAAGGCGCACCATCGGGGATGGACCCGCATTACCACTCATCCAACCCCAATAACGCGGTTTTACGGCAGGTTTTCGAAACCCTGGTGGATTTCGATACTTCCGGGCGGCTTATCCCGCGGCTCGCGGAATCATGGCGCGCTATTGATGACCTGACCTGGGAATTCAAACTGCGCGAGGGCGTAAAGTTCCATGACGGCACGCCGCTGACCGCTGAGGATATCGCCTTTTCCTATGCGCGCGTGCCCACCATTACCAATAGCCCCGGCCCCTTCACGCCCTTTGTGCGCAGCATCGCCGCCATCGAAATCCCAGAACCGCGCCGCATCGTGATCCGGACCAAGGAACCCAATCCCTTTCTGGATTGGGATCTGTCCAACATCATGATCCTTTCCCGCAACCTGCATGCCAATGCGACTTTGGGCGATTTCAATGCAGGCCGCGCCATGATTGGCACCGGCGCCTATCGGCATGTCAGCTACACGCTGGGTGAGCGGCATGAAATCACGCGCAACGCTGCCTATTGGGGGGAAGCGCAGCCCTGGGAAAGGGTGGTAACGCGCTTCATCAGTAATCCTGGGGCGCGTGTGGCCACGCTGCTTTCGGGCGATGTGGATTTGATTGATTTCGTGCCGGTGCAGGATGTGCAACGCCTTTCCAATGATGCCCGGCTGTCGGTTTTTGGCGTGGCCAGCAATGGGACTGCCTATCTTTTCCCCGATGCAACGCGTGATCCATCGCCCTTCGTGACCGACAAGCAGGGCCGCGTTCTTGAACGTAACCCCTTGCGTGATGCGCGGGTGCGCCGCGCCCTTTCGCTTGCCATCAATCGCCAGGGCATTGTGGACCGGCTGCTAATGGGCCAGGGCATGCCGGCGGAACAATTCGCGGCCCCCGCCGTTGCGGACCGCGCGACCAATATGCCGCCGCCGCGCTATGATTTGGACCAGGCGCGCGCGCTGCTCCGTGAAGCGGGCTATCCGGATGGTTTTCGTATCACGCTGCATAGCCCCAATGGCTGGTTCGCATCGGATACAGATGTGGCGCAGGCTATCGCTCAGGGTTGGACACGGCTTGGCATTGAAACCCGCGTAGAGGTCCTGCCGCCCGCCAATCTTTTCACCCGCGCCACCGCGCGGGAGTTTTCGATGTTCATGACCACCTATACCTCCTCCATCGCGGCCAATACGCTGCGCCAGGTGTTGATGACGCGAAACAGCGAAACCGGTGCCGGCCCATTTAATCGTCAGCATTATTCAAACCCGGCGATGGATGTGCCTTTGGCTGAGGCTTTGCGCACCATGGACACCACGCGGCGCAATGCGCTGACGGCTGAGGCGATGCGGATTGGTATCGAAGATACCGGCGTCATTCCAATCTTCTATCTGAAAGTTTCCTGGGCGGGGCTCAGGAATAAGGTGAAGTATGATGCCTCGCCTTCTTGGTACACCAATGCGCTGCTCGCGAGCCCGCCCTGAACGCAGCATGAGACCCTTGAACAGGAAAGAATGATCAGCATGGCAGATAGCCAAGCCATGGCGCGCATTGCCGCCGCCATAGACGCGAATTTCGATAAGCAGGTGCAGTTCCTGGCGGAATTGGTGCGCTTTCCAAGCCTGCGCGGCCGGGAAGCGCCCTTGCAGGATTGGTTTGCCCGCCAAATGGCCGCGCGCGGCTATGCGGTGGATCGCTACACTTTGGCCGATGTGCCGCAGCATCCCAAAATGGCGCCGATGGTGGAATGTGATCCCGCCGGTAGCGTGCAGGTGGTGGCGGCTTATCGCGCCAAAAATCCAACCGGGCGCAGCCTGATCCTGCAAGGGCATATTGATGTGGTGCCCGAAGGCCCCGCCGATATGTGGACCCATCCGCCCTATGCTGCGGTGATCCGCGATGGCTGGATGTATGGCCGCGGCGCGCATGACATGAAATCGGGCGTCGCCTGCATGGTCTATGCCATGGATGCCATTCGCGATGCCGGCTTTGAACCCGCCGCCGATGTCTATGTGGAAACGGTGACCGAGGAAGAAAGCACCGGCAATGGTGCGCTTTCCACGCTGCTGCGCGGCTATCGCGCTGATGCCGCGTTGGTGCCGGAACCCACGGGCCATACCATCACCCGCAGCCAAACCGGCACCATCTGGTTTCGGCTGCGCGTGCGCGGCATTCCAGTGCATGTCGCCGTCGCGCAGGATGGCAGCAATGCCATCATGTCTGCCTATGCGCTGATTCAGGCGCTTTACGACCATACGCGCAAATTGAATGAGGCCGCGCGCGCCAGCGCCTGGTATGCCGACATCAAGGACCCAATCAAATTCAACCCCGGCATTATTCGCGGCGGTGACTGGGCATCTTCCACCCCCGCCTGGTGTGAGGTGGATTGCCGCATCGGCCTGGTCCCCGGCACTACGCCGGAAGAAGCAATGGCCGGGATTGAAGCGACGGTGCGCGCCACTGCCAAGGGTGATGGCTTCCTAGCGAATAACCCGCCCGAGATCGTCTGGACCGGGTTTCAGACCGACCCCTATGTGCTTGAGCCAGGCAGTGAGGCCGAGGCGGTGCTCGCCGCCGCCCATGCCTCGGTCCATGGCGGTCAACTCCCGGAACGGCGCACAACGGCGGTGAATGACACGCGCTATTACGGGCTTTACTTCGATATCCCCGGCCTTTGCTACGGCCCGAAGGGGGAGGGGGCGCATGCCTTCGATGAGCGGACCTCGATCGAGGATTTGCGCAAATGCACGCGCACCATCGCTACCTTCATCACTGACTGGTGCGGGATCAGGCCACGCGGCTAAAACCGGCGGAGGCACCGCCAAGAAAAGGCTTGGCCTTGGGCGCGGTCGCGGCCATGCTATAAGGGTGTGGCTGGCGTAATCCGGCTTGCAGAACCTATGGGAGACAGAAATATGATCCGATTTACCCGCGCCCTTTCCGGCGCGGCCCTGGCGGGGCTTATGGCCGTCGCCTCCATCCCGGCCATGGCGCAAGCGCCGGCGGCGGATACCATGGCTGCCATTCGCGCCCGCGGGCAGCTTATCTGCTCCACCTCGCCCTCTACTGTCGGCTTTTCCTTGCCGGATAGTCAGGGCGTATGGCGCGGGCTTGATGTGGATTATTGCCGCGCCGTTGCCACAGCAATCCTGGGCGACCCCAACCGGGTGCGCATTGTTCCTTCTTCGACACAGCAGCGTTTCACCATGCTGCAGTCAGGCGAAATTGACCTGCTGTCCCGCACCACGACCTGGACGCTGACGCGCGAAGCCTCGCTCGGCCTGGTTTTCGCGGGTATCAATGTCTTTGACGGCCAGGGTTTCATGGTGCATCGCGATAGCGGCGTGACGTCGGCCAAGCAACTGGATGGCGCCACGGTATGCGTGCAACCGGGCACGACCACCGAACTCAACATGACCGATTTCTTCCGCACCAATCGCCTGCGCTTCACCCCCGTGGTGATCGAGAATATCGAAGAAATCCGCACCGCGTTCATTAACAAGCGCTGCGACGCCTATACGACCGATGCATCATCCCTGGCATCCTTCGCGGCAGCCCAAGGCGCCAATGCCAATCGTTTCCTGCTGCTGCCCGAAATCATTTCCAAGGAGCCTCTCGGCCCCGTGGTGCGCAAGGGTGACTGGCGCTATTTTGATGTCGTGCGCTGGGTGCATTTCGCCCTGCTGACGGCGGAAGAACTTGGCATTACGCAAGCCAATGTCGGTACTTTCGCGAATAGCACGAACCCCGATGTTCAGCGCTTCATGGGCCAGACCGGTGATCTTGGTCAGATGCTTGGGCTTGAGAAGGATTGGGCGCCGCGCATCATCCGCGCTGTCGGCAATTACGGGGAGATTTGGGAACGC
>CALRPR020000072.1:0-19029 GCA_943370125.1 Allobosea thiooxidans
CCGATTCAACCCGTGAAAAATTCGCCACCCAGGTGAGGTCCGAAACCCTCGCCACATTGCGCAGCCTCGCCAAGAGCGAAGGTCGGCAGTTGCAAGCGCTGGTTGACGAAGCGCTCTCCGATCTGATTGACAAGCGCAAGCGCGCTCGCCCGCGCGCGCATATCATGGCGGCCTATGAGGCGACCCATGAGAAATATGCCGAGCTTTACGCGAAGCTGGCTGAATGACGGATTACCTGACCATCATTGAGGTCTTGGCAATCCATCACGATCAGATCGAACGCTATGGCGGTGCCGATGGCGTTCGTGATTTTGGGCTTCTTGAGGCCGCGCTTTATCGCCCACAGACGGGCTACTACGAGGACGTGATCGAGGAAGCTGCGGCTCTTTGGGAGAGCCTTGCCATGAACCATCCCTTTGTTGACGGGAATAAGCGTGTCGCAGCAGCGGCCATGATCACCTTTCTGGCGATCAACGGCTATGAGATCAAGCCAGATTCCAGGGAAATATACCGATTTATTATCGAAAACTTGGAAGGGAGGTCATTCAGCTATGACCGCCTTGCGGCATGGTTGCGTGAAAAGGCGGTGGGCGTTGATCATCAGAAGTACAAATAAGGGGCGGTGATCATGATCCACATGGGTCAGCCGAAGGTGTTCAGTAAATCATCAACCTGCGCGGGCGTCAGGCTGCGCGTATCGGCACCACGCAGCAGCAGGGCAAGACGGGCGGCTTCTTCCAATTCTTCCGCCGCATGAACAGCATCTTCCAGGGTGCGGCCCGATACCACCGGGCCGTGATTGGCCAGCAGCACGGCTTTCGCGCCCTTCGCGGCTTCGTGGATATCGCTCTCCATCGCGCCATCTCCGGGGCGGTAATAGCGGATCACGGGCAGGTTCCGCCCGACACGCATGACGAAATAGGGCGTGAGCGGCGGGATGGGGGCGGTCTCGCCAGGTTCAGCAAGGCAGGCAATGGCGGTGGCGTGCGTCGAATGCAAATGCACCACCGCGCCTGCATCTTGCCGTGCGGTCAGCACCGCGCGATGCATGAAGACCTCCTTCGATGGCTTGTCGCCCGAGACATACGAAAAATCTGGCGCGAGCTTCGATATCCGCGCGGGATCAAGCCGGCCAAGGCAGGAATTAGTCGGCGTCATCAGAAACCCGTCCGGCAGGCGCACGCTGATATTGCCGGCTGTCCCCACTGAATAGCCGCGCGCGAAAAGCGAGGCGCCAAGCGCGGCAAGTTGCGCGCGCAGCGCAGCCTCATCCATGGTCAAACGCCTTCAGGAAGAAATCACGCGCGCCGAAATTGCCGGATTTGAGGGCAAGATGCAGCCCGCGCGGTTCGGCGAAAGTCCATGGCACGCCAGGATCAATCTCAGGACCGATACGCAGCGCCGTAACCCCAAGGCGCTGCACTACGGCGCCAGAGGTCTCTCCGCCCGCCACGACCAACCGCCCCACACCGCGCGCGATCAGCCCCTCGGCAATCGCGGCCATGGCGGCCTCAATCAGCGCACCAGCAGCATCGCGCCCAAGTTTTGACTGTAGTGCCGCAACCTTTTCGGGTGGCGCGCTGGCGGCAATCACCACTGGGCGATCCGCGGATAGTTTGCCTGCCACCCAATCCAGCGCCTGAGCCGTGAGCGCCGCCGCATCGGGCGTCGCGAGCGCATCCAATTCCAGCACCGGCACATGATCCCGCGCGAGCCCAATTTGTCCGAGCGTGGCGCGCGAACAAGACCCCGCTACCACCGCGGCCATGCCCTGCATGGGCGGCAGGCTTGCGGCATCGCCGCGCGCTTCCAGCAAGCCCGCGCGACGGAAATTTTCAGGCAGGCCCATCGCGACACCGGAACCGCCCGTGATCAGCGCGTGTTGCGCCGCTGCTTCACCAATGGCGAGCAAATGCTGATCCGTCACCGCATCCACAATCGCATAGCGCCGGCCTTGCTCGGCAAGCCGCATCATCGCCTGGCGCGTGGCGGTGGCACCTTGTTCCACGGTGGTAAAGGGCACGAGGCCCACTGCGCCATCTGTTTGCCGTCCCAGCACACGTACCAGGTTTGCGTCCGTCATCGGCGTCAGCGGATGGTTTTCCATGCCGCTTTCATTGAGCAGCGCGTTGCCGACAAAAAGATGGCCGAGGTAGATCGTCCGCCCATTGGTCGGAAAGGCCGGGCAGGCCAAAGCGAAACCCGATCCCAGGCGCTTCAGCAGCGCATCCGCCACGGGGCCGATATTACCTTGATCCGTGCTGTCAAAAGTGGAGCAATACTTCCAGAAAATCTGCTTGGCACCGGCGGCGAGCAAAGCATCACAAGCGGCCAGCGATTGCGCCACCGCTTCACCGACCGGCGCGGTGCGCGATTTCAGTGCAATGATCACGGCATCGGCTTCCGGCAAAGGCCCAGTCGGCACGCCAATCACCTGCACGGCAGTCATGCCGCCTTTGACGAGGGTATTCGCGAGGTCCGTGGCCCCCGTGAAATCATCAGCGATGCAGCCAAGCAAAAGGGGCATAGTTGTCTACCTTGCAGGAGGAAGCGCCAGGAAATCCTGATGGCCAATGCGCACGGCAAGCTGCCCAGCATCGGCCTGATCGCGCCGCGCCTCAAGCCAATCCAGAATGGCGTCACTGCCGCGCTTTTCCCAGCCAAGTGCAGCCATCGCATGACCATCGGCAATGGCACGGGTGAAGGCGCGGGCGCGGCGGTCCACCACCCAATCACTCGGCGCGCGATGGATGGTATAGCCATGCGCGGCGAAGGCTTCGGCCATCACGGCTGGTGCCTGTGGGCCAAGTGATACGCCACCAAAACCCTTATTGCGCGCCTGATCGCGTCGAAAGCCGCGCGCCACCAGCGAATCAGCGGGATGGGGCGGGCTGAAGCGCTCGCGCCCCGTCACATTCAGCGCAGCATAGAAGGGCAGGCGCCGCGCGGCGCAGGCGGCGGCCATCGCTTCCACCCAACCGCGTGAGACCAGATCACACAACGCCGTGCTGACCACGGCATCCACGCGTTCCAACGGCAGATTGGCCGGCGCGGCAGCAAGATCAGCAAGGATGGCTTCAACGCGCCAGGCGCCATGCGGCGCATGCACCAGCAGCGCGCTGCGCCCGGGTTGTGTCACGGGCCAATCCACCGCCTCGGCCCGTTCTGAGATTGTATCAAAAGCTCGGGAGATCAATTCCGCGTCGCTATCCACCAAGGTCCAGCTTTGCGCGCGGCCAATGAAATGGCCAAGCCAGCGGAGCAAGCTGCCCGTGCCCGCGCCAAGATCAAGTAGGCGCGGCCGCGCGGGCAGGGATGCCGCGAGCATCTCAGCCAATTCAGCATTGCGCGCGGCGGCGTCGTAAGGCTCGCGCAGATCGAGCCAATCACCATCAAAGCTTTCAGCCATGGTCGAGTGCTTTCAGAAAAGCGCCAGCGCGGTCCGGCCAGCGCGGCAAAGCCTGCCCCGCGCGCCAGGAAGCTGCTGCCATATCGGCGCGCAAGGCAGTGTCGAAAATCGGTCGGCGCATGGCGCGTGATAGCGCGTTGTGGTCATCCACCGCCGCAACCACGGCAGCGTCTTCAGGCACAATTTCCGCAATCGCGCCGCCGGCGGTGATCGCCATGGGCAGGCCGCGCGCCATCGCTTCTGCCGCTGCCATGCCATAGCCTTCATAACGCGTGGCGAGGGCGAAAAGATCAGCGCGCGCATATTCCGTTTCCAGCGCCGCATCGGGCAGGGCGCCCAGGAAGCGCACGCGCTGCGCAATGCCAAGCTCTGCCGACAGCCCACGCAGCCCATCGGCATGCACAGGATCGCGCGTTGCATCGCCCGCAATAACCAGCGACCAATCAAGATCAGTGAGCCGCGCGAGTGCCCGCAGCAGCACATCATGCCCCTTGCGCGGCACCAACATGCCAACACTCAAAATGGCGCAGCCGGGGCCTGCAGAACCCACCGCGCGCGGCGCGGCATCTGTGCCTGGTTCCACTACGGTAATGCGCGCGGCGTCCACACCAAATCCTTCCGGCAAATCCCGCGCCGTGAGGGTTGAGGTGGTGATGATGCGCGTACACGCGCTGAACAATACGCGCTCGGCGGCTTTCAAGGCTTCGCGCTGGCTGGCCGGGGCGCCGGTTTCAAGCGCGGTTGGGTGATGGATCAGCGCCGTTGCGCCGCGCTTGGTCAGTTCATCGGCCAAGGGCAGAAAAGCAGGCAGGCCCAGGCCATCAATCACAATGCGCGCGTCGGCGGGAATTTCGGCCAAGGCAACGCGCGCGGCTTCGGTAGCGGTGGCATCAGGGAAAGGATGGCGTCCGGCCAACTCCACCACGCGCACTTCTTGCCCCAGCGCGCGCAGCCCTTCGACCATGCGGCGGTCATAGATATAGCCGCCGGAAATCGCGCTGAAGGGCGCGGGGACGATAAGGTAGATGCTCAAGCCGCCGGCTCCTCGCCCGGTGCGGCCTCATAGGCTGCCCAAGCGATATGGCTTTCGCGCAAAAGCACCTTGAGGCCCGTGACGGCCTTGCCGCCCGCGCCAAGCTTGCCATCGGCCAGCGCGGCAGACAGGCAGCGATGGATATGCAGGCAGAGATATTCGGTCGTGGTATTCTGCCCGGCGAAAATCGGCTCCGCATCCAGATTGCGATAATCGAACCCATCCAGGATGTGGCGGAGTTCCACCTTCGCCGCCGCGATATCCACCAGCAGGTTCAGCGGGTCGAGTTTCGGCGCGCGAAACTCCGCCTCCACAATGAAGGTTGCGCCATGCAGGCGCTGGGCGGGGCCGAATTCCGCGCCGCGGAAAGAATGGGCGATCATGACGTGATCAACGACGGTCAGGCTGAACATGGGCGGGGTTTATCCTGTGCGGTTCGGCGCTTCATGCACCAAAGGTCACCAGCGGGCAAAGCGGCGCGGGCTGGCCGGGGGCGGGGTTGAGCAAGCTCGGCAGAGCTTGTGGCAAATCCTGAAATGGCGTGGCGGGGCCGACCAGCGCTTCAAGCGCCGGGTCCGCCAGCAGCGACAACGCCTGGGCCATACGCTCACCAAAGCTGCGGCGCCCGCGCATGGCGGGTGCGACGGCGCCGACCTGGCTTGAAATCAGGCGCAGGCGGCGGGAATGAAACGCCTCGCCCAATGGCAGCGCCACTTCCTGCGCCCCAAACCATGAGGCTTCGATGATACGCGCTTCAAACGCTGCGCATTGCAAAGCCTGACGCAGCCCGGCGGGATTGGCGCTGGCATGGATGATCAATTCTTGCTCGGCCGGCGCGGCTTCAGGGGCGGCGAATTGGATGCCAAGCGCCTCCGCAACGGCGCGGCGTGATGCATCGGGGTCTATGATTGTCACCGCCATGGCCGGAATGCGCGCGAGCAGATAAGCCACCAGCAGCCCAACCACGCCCGCGCCTATCACGAGGGCATGCTCTCCGGGCAGGGGTTGCGCGTCCCACAGGATATTCAGCGCGGTTTCCATATTGGCGCCGAGCACAGCGCGGCGATCCGTCACCGCATCCGGGACTGGGATGCACATGGCCGCGGGGGCCAGGAAGATATCCTGATGCGGATGCAGGCAGAAAACGCGCTTGCCTTGCAGCTCCGCAGGACCTTCGGCCACGTATGCGACAGCGCTGTAGCCATACTTCACCGGGAAGGGGAAATCGCCCGCCTGCAAGGGGCAGCGCATCGCGCCCCATTGGTTCTCCGGCACCTTGCCCGCCAGCACCAGCCGCTCCGTACCGCGCGAAATCCCCGATGCCAGCATGCGTGCCAGCACCTGATCCGGTACGCGGGCGGGCAGGGTCTCAGGGCGGAGTTCCGCGATGCCAGGTGCAATCGTCCATAAGGCGCGCGCGATGGTCATGGATGGCCCCCGGGCTTGGCGCGATCAAGCGCGGCATCAATCAGGATATCGGGCGCGATATCATGCACGCGCCAAGTAAAGCGCAGCCCATCGGCAATGCGCGCCACTTCCGGCAAGGTGAAGGCCGGAATGCCGGAACCGAGCAGCACGGGTGCTACGGTGACATGCAGCCGATCAAGGCAGCCAGCCGCCAGAAAGCGCGAGACCGTGAGCCCGCCGCCTTCAACGAAAATGCGCGTTGCACCGCGCGCTTTGAGCGCCGCGAGTAGGGGCGGGATGGCGAGACCTCCGCCAGCAACGCGCGGCAGGCGCAGCACTTCGGCCATGCCGTGATGCTCGGCCCCGCCGGCATCTGCGGCGCAGACCAGCAGCGTGGGCGGCCCGTCCTGGAATATGCCGTAATCGGCCGAGAGTTTGCGATCCGTATCCAAGACGACCCGCAAGGGGTCCGGCCCCGGCACTTCGCGGGTGGTCAGCCGCGGATTGTCATGGCGCACCGTGCCGGCGCCCACCACCACGGCGTGACACAACGCGCGCAGCCGATGCGTATGCAGGATATCGCCGGGGCCACCGATCCATTGGCTTGACCCGGCAGCGGTGGCGATACGGCCATCAAGCGTTTGCGCGAGCCGCCCGATCACGCGGCAGCCATCGGGGGCGGCAGCGGGCGCCAGCACCGGGCCGAATAGCGCGGCAAGTGGGCCATCCGGCAGGGCAGCGCCCGCGCCATCGCGCAGCGCGAGCAGGGCTGACCAATCCGATGCAGGGGTGGTGGGTTCCATCGGCGCCTAAATGCCTGAGCGCGGCGTGGTGCGCCAGAGCATCCTTGCTTCAGGGCGCCGCCAGATTGATCGCAAAAAACGGCAGCAGCGCCTGCATGATCAGCCCCGCGAGCACCGGCAGGAAAAAGGACGACGCCAGGCGCATCGCCACAAAGCGCCAACCCAGCACCGGGTATTCCCAAGTCAGAATCCGGTGCAGCGCATAGACCGACCAGGCAGTCAGCAGCGCGGTCATTTGCGCGACGCCCGCACCCGCCTTGCTGAAGGTGATCACCAGCGGGAAGGTCACGAAGGGCCCTCCCGGCATGATCCCGCCTGCCAAGGACGCGATCATGATGCCGCTGAGGCCGGAATCATCGCCAAGCCAGGCGGTGGCGATATCCGCCGGCACAAGCTCCGACAAAAAAGCCGCCATGGGCAGCGCCACGCAAAACATCGGCAGAATGCGCCAAAAACCGCGATTGGTCTCGGCCACCGCGCGCCTTGCCTGGGGCATGCCGCGGCGGGCGCAAAGCGCCAATACCACCAGCGCTATCACCCAAAGGATGATTTGCGGCCCGCTCATTTCGGCGGCTCCCACGCGATGGGCACGCGCCGCGCGATCCAGCCCGCGATCATTGGCATGGGAAAGGTAATCAGCGTACGCAGCAGCGCGAAATCAAGGCCGAGCAGCGGCGCCTCATACACCAGCAGTTTTTGAAAGCCATTCAGCGACCACGCAAGGATGAAGGCGACCAGCGCGCCCCGATCCGCCCCGGCGCCGGCCAGCACCAACACCAGCGGAAAGGCCGCCATGGGCCCGCCAGGCGAAAGCGTGCCGACCAAGGTTGCGATAAAAAGGCCGAAAATCCCGCTTTCCGCCCCCATCAAGCGCGCCAGCGCATCCGGGGAGAGCAATTGCCGAAGTGCGGCGGCCAGCAGCAGCCCCGCGACAAGTGATGGGACGATAAACAGAAACAATTCCCAGGCATGCCAAAGCGCTGCCATGAAGGCCTCGGCGCCCCTCAATTGAAGGGTGGCAAGCCCGGCTGTGACGGCAATCAGGAAAATGACCACGAGCGAGGCGTGGCGGCGGAGCGCATTCAACACGAGGCGCAAACTGCAAGACTGGGGCGCATGGCGCAAGAGAGGGCGGTTGGCCGCCCTGAGCATGAATGGTGCAGTGCCAGGGTGCGGGGAAACGTCGTTTGAAACCCTAATTCGCCGATTGCCTGCAACGCATTGATTATCATATCATAATGTGCCGATTTCATCGCGCATTGCTGCGTTCCAATGGAAAACGAAAAAAAGTGAATTGTAACATTTTTTATATTGAAATATCTTTAAGCGTGTGGTTCGATTTTGAAGATGGTTGGATTATCCGCCCATTCGGAGAAAGATGCTCATTGCTGGTTGCTTTCGATTGATCCAGACGTGTGCGTCCCGGCATCGAAGTCAACAGGAGCAAAAAATGACGACAAAGGTCACCTTCAGGGTGGTAGGGATTTATTGTTACTTTCCATATCTAGATCTTCCGGTGGAGCCTGGGGACACAGTGAAGAAGGTCATGGATGCGGTCGTCCAAGCCCGGCCGGCCTTTAGTTTCCATGGCACAAGCGGCGGCGTTGACAATATGTCCTACAACTATTCCGCCAGTTCGACGCGTCCGTTTAACACCAGGGACCCCGGACCAGCAAACGGGCTGCGGGAAGAAGCGGAGTCGCTCGGTTCATCCGAGGCTCTGGTATGGCAGTATTACCGCTCTGTCAGTGGAACGTTCCCTGGTAACGATACCTTGTATGAGATCAAGATCGCAAACCCGACATTCTCTCAGCCTGGTTACAGCACGACTGCGCTGAACGCAGG
The DNA here is from genome assembly GCA_943370125.1 of Allobosea thiooxidans. Classification (GTDB taxonomy): domain Bacteria; phylum Pseudomonadota; class Alphaproteobacteria; order Acetobacterales; family Acetobacteraceae; genus Neoroseomonas. Next base: position 8,498 of record CALRPR020000072.1, read on the forward strand.
CATCCAGGTCCCGTCGAATTTCACGATCTTCAACTACAATTTGACTTGGCGATTGCTCAAACTGCAAATCACGGCGGAAGCCGCCATCGCGCGCGCCCAACGTATGGCAAAGTGGTGAAGTCGAGCGTCTGACGCAAGTCGAGACAAACCGCGTTTGACGTTGGCTCCGGCGCAATTGCTGGCGCCGGCGCTTGGCGCGGCTGCGATCTGCCTGATCGCGGTCGACCAGCCGCCCGCCGAAGCGATCTTCTCAAAGCTACACGCGCTGCCGCAATTCCTGCGGTAGCGTGTGCTGGCATTTTCAGGGGCGCGCCTGGGCCAGGTGCAGTCCGCGTCGCTTTTGGGCACGCACCGCGCCAACCCGCCCGCGATCATCGGCATTGGGAAGGTGATCAGCGTGCGGAGCAGCGCGAAATCAAGGCCGAGCAGCGGCGCTTCATAGACCAGCAGCTTTTGGAAGCCATTGAGCGACCAGGCCAGGATGAAGGCGACCAGCGCGCCCCGATCCGCCCCGGCGCCGGCCAGCACCAACACCAGCGGAAAGGCCGCCATGGGCCCGCCTGGGGAAAGCGTGCCGACCAGGGTTGCGATAAACAGGCCGAAAATCCCGCTTTCCGCCCCCATCAAGCGCGCCAGCGCATCCGGGGAGAGCAATTGCCGAAGTGCGGCGGCCAGCAGCAGCCCCGCGACAAGTGATGGCACAATGAACAGGAACAATTCCCAGGCATGCCAAAGCGCCGTCATGAATGCCTCGGCGCCACGCAACTGAAGGGTGGCAAGCCCGGCTGTGACGGCAATCAGGAAAATGACCACGAGCGAGGCTTGGCGGCGGAGCGCATGTAACACGCGGGCAACCTGCAAGACTGGGGAGCAGCGCGCAAGAGAGGGCGGGGGGAGGTACAACCTCCCCCCGAACTCGCCCGCTGATAACGGGAAGGGTGCGACGCGATGGGGATCCAGCCACACCCAACAGGAACAAAAACAGAACTAGCAGCTCTTTATGGAGTCTGGCAAGCCCCTTATCTGGTCGCATTTTCCGAGCCGTCGGGTGTTCCACCCGCCTTGAAAATGCTTCTATTTTTGGGTCGCATTTTCCGAGCCGCCGGGTGTTCCACCCGCCTTGAAAATGCTCCGTGGCAACCAGCCCATCCGGGGCTATAAGCGGCGCAACATGAAAGATACCTCCACCCGCACGCTGACCTTTCGGCTCTGGCGTTCCTATCTCCGCCAGCATGGCAGGGGCATCCTGCTGGCGCTGCTTTGCACACTGGGCGTCTCGGGCGCGACCGCGCTTTACCCCATTGTCATCCAGCAGGCCTTTGACCTGTTCACCTCGGGCGATCAGCGCGTGGTGTGGCTGATCCCAATCGTGATTGTGCTTGTCACCTCCTTCAAGGCGCTCGCGCAATTCGGCCAGGCGGTCGCCGTGCAATCCGTCGTGCTGCGCGTGGTAGAAAATCTGCAGCGCGATTTGTTCAAGGCGCTGACCCGGGCAGACCTTGCCAATGTGGCGCGGGATGCGCCGGCGCGCCATGCTGCGCGCTTCACGACGGATGCCGGGCTGATCCGTGAAGCGCTGACGAAATCCATCAATGCCATCGCCGATGTGCTGACGCTGATTGGCCTGATCGGGTCCATGCTGTGGCTCGATTGGCAAATGTCCTTGATTGCGACGCTGCTTTACCCAATTGCCGTGGTGCCTATCCTGAAGCTTGGCAAGCGCATTCGCCGTGCATCCGGCGGCATGCAGGATCGTGTGGGCGATGCGGCAACCAGGCTCACGGAAAGCTTTGGCGCCGCGCGGGTGGTGCGTGGCTATCGGCTGGAAGCCGCCGAGGAAGCACGCGCCAATACACTATTCACCCGGCTGCGGGAGAGTATTTTCACCATCCAACGCACCCGCGCGTCGCTTGATCCCATGCTGGAAGTGCTGGGCGGCCTGGCAGTGGCGGCGGTGCTGGCCGCAGTTGGGTTTCGCGTCGCCAGCGGGCAGGGTACGATCGGGGAATTCACGGGCTTTGTCGCCGCCGTGCTGATTGCCGCGCGCCCGGTGCGCGCCTTGGGATCCTTGAATTCAGCCTTGCAAGAAGGGCTCGCTGGCTTGGCGCGCGTATTCGGCGTGATTGATACGCCACGCCAGATCACCAGCCCCGCAACCCCGGTGGCGCTGCCGGAAGGTGGCGGGCGGATCGCTTTTGATGCGGTGGGCTTTCGATATGAGAGCGTGCCGGATGCCGCACTTGCGGGCCTCAGTTTCGCCGCCGAACCTGGCCAGACGGTAGCGCTGGTCGGGCCATCCGGCGCGGGGAAATCCACCGCACTTGCCCTGGTGCCGCGGCTTTATGATGTGACCGAAGGGCGCGTTTTGCTTGATGGCGTGGATATTCGCGACCTCAGCCTTGAGGCACTACGCGATTCCCTCGCCTATGTCGGGCAGGATGCGGTGATTTTCGAAGATACCGCCTTCGCCAATATCGCCTGCGGGCGGCCTGGCGCGACGGCAGCCGAAGTTGAGGCAGCCGCCCGCGCCGCGGCAGCGCATGATTTCATCAGCGCCTTGCCGGCTGGCTATCAGACGGAACTCGGCCCCGGCGGCAATCGGCTATCAGGCGGGCAGCGCCAGCGCTTGGCGCTCGCGCGCGCCCTGCTGCGAGATCCGCGCGTGTTGCTGCTGGACGAGGCAACCAGCGCGCTTGATGCCGAAAACGAAGCCTTGGTGCAGGAAGCGCTGGCGCGGCTGCGTCAGGGCCGCACCACGCTGGTGATCGCGCATCGCCTGGCAACCGTGCGCGATGCGGACCGGATCGTGGTGATGGAAGCCGGGCGCGCGGTGGAACAGGGCAATCATCAGGAATTGATGGCTGCCGATGGTCTTTATGCGCGGCTGGTGCGCACCCAGGCTTTCGCTGGATAGTCTGCTTCAGGCGTCCAGCGCTTCGGCGGCGATGCGCCCGGCATTTTCCTGAATGAAGCGGAAGCGCAATTCCGGGCGCCTTCCCATCAATTCTTCCACCCTTTCACTGGTAAAAGACCGATCCTCGGGCGCCAGCATGACGCGCAGCAAGGTGCGCTTCTTCGGGTCCATGGTGGTTTCCTTGAGCGCCGCCGGCGGCATTTCACCAAGCCCCTTGAAGCGGCTGACCTCTACCTTTTGGTTGGATTTGAACCGCGCCTTCAGCACGCGTTCGCGGTCCGCATCATCCATCGCATAGACCGAAACGCCGCCCGCTTGCAGGCGATAGAGCGGCGGCTGCGCCAGAAACACACGGCCCTGGCGCACCAATTCCGGCAATTCGCGATAGAAGAAGGTCAGCAGAAGTGCCGCGATATGCGCGCCATCCACATCCGCATCGGTCATGATGACAACGCGCCCGTAGCGCAGCTTGGCGATGTCAAACCGATCCCCGACGCCACAACCAAGGGCTTCGATCAAATCCTTCAATTCCTGATTTTGCCGAAGCTTTTCTACACTGGCGCTGGCGACATTCAGGATCTTGCCGCGCAACGGCAGAACCGCCTGGGTTTCGCGGTCGCGTGCCTGTTTGGCGGAACCGCCGGCGGAATCGCCCTCCACCAGGAAAAGCTCCGTGCCCTCGGCGCTTTCGCGCGCGCAATCGGAAAGCTTGCCCGGCAGGCGGAGCTTCCGCGTTGCGGTCTTGCGCGGCGTGTCTTTCTCCGCCCGCCGACGCAGCCTATCCTCGGCCCGTTCAATCGCGAAGGCGAGCAGGTTATCCGCCATCGCGGGGTCGCCCGTCAGCCAATGGTCGAAATGATCGCGCAAGGCCATTTCAACCAGGCGCGCGGCTTCTGGGCTGGTGAGCCGATCCTTGGTCTGGCCCTGGAATTGCGGTTCGCGGATGAAGACCGAAAGCATCGCCGCAATGGGGCCGAGCAAATCTTCCGCCGTCACATTGGCCGCGCGCTTTTCCTTCTTGAGTTCGCCATAGGCGCGCAAGCCTTTTACCAGTGCAGCACGGAAGCCCGCTTCATGCGTGCCGCCCTGCGGCGTTGGGATGGTATTGGCGTAGGTGTTCAAAAACCCATCGCCGCGTTCCACCCAGCTTGCCGCCCATTCAACCCGCCCTGCGCCTTCAGGGAATTCAGCATCCCCCGACCAGGCGGCGGGCACCACGGTGGGGCGGCCTTCCAAAGCGGCGGTCAGAAAGTCAGAAAGCCCACCAGGAAAATGCAGCACCGCTTGCGCGGGCGTTTCATCCTTGATCAGCGCGGGGTCGCACGCCCAGCGGATTTCAACGCCGCGATACAAATACGCCTTGGACCGGCAGAAACGATACAGCCGTTCCGGGCGAAAGGTTTGCTTGGCGAAAATCTCCGGATCCGGCTTGAAGCGAATGGTCGTGCCACGCCGGTTCTGCACCGCGCCCGCATCCTTCAGCTTCGTGATGGCCTTGCCGCGCGAATAGACCTGGGTGAACAGGGTACGATCACGCGCGACCTCTACCTCCATCCGCTCAGACAATGCGTTCACGACCGATGAGCCAACGCCATGCAGCCCGCCTGAAGTGTCATAGGCCTTGCCGGAGAATTTGCCCCCCGAATGCAGCGTGGTCAGGATCACTTCCAGCGCGCTGAGCTTCGGGAATTTCGGGTGCGGGTCCACCGGGATGCCGCGACCATTATCGCGCACCACCAGCCAATTATCGGCTTCCAGCGTGACTTCGATGCGGTCAGCATGGCCGGCCACCGCTTCATCCATCGCGTTATCAATGATCTCGGACGCCAGATGATGCAGCGCGTTTTCATCCGTGCCGCCAATATACATGCCGGGGCGACGCCGGACGGGCTCCAACCCCTCCAGCACTTCGATATCCTTGGCGGAATAGCCTTCCTGCTGCCCAGCCCCCCCCTTCCGAGGACCGCCGCGACCAAATAGATCGTTCATGTCTTGTTCCCTGATTCGCGGCGAACATAACGGGGTGCGCGCCGGGAAACAACGCAGCCGTCGAGTCGCCCCTTACCTTTGGATGTGTCCAAAAGCCGGGACGAGTGATAGACGACAAACAACGCTGTTTTGTATCACCGCAGGATTGAAAGCGCCGCATGCGGCAAAAGCCTCGCCCGGCAAAGCCGGCCCCATCCCCGCTCCCGCCCGCCGATCAGGCGCGGCTGGAAGAAAGCCTGCGCGCGCGCTTGGTGGAACAGCCAGGCAATGGCGCCGCCTGGCAGCAATTGGCCGCCCTGCTGGCTGGAAGCGGGCGCCATGCGGAAGCGGCTGAAGCATTCGCCAAGGCGCTGGCCCATGGCGTGCCGGTGGCGGCGATTTGCACGCCCTATGCCATCGCGCTTTCCAACCTTGGCCGGCATCAGGAAGCGGCTGAGCTTGTGGTGCCGGTCCAGGCCCGCAAGCCTAAGGATTTTGCGCTGGCCAATCTTTTGGGCGTGATGCTGAAGCGCGCCGGGCGTATTGATGAAGCCATTGCGATGTTGAAGTCGGCGCAGAAGCTTGATCCCAAAAGCGCCTCTCCATGGCAAAATCTTGGCAATGCGGAAGAATCGCGCGGCAATTACGCCGCCGCGGCGGAAGCCTTCCAGGGCGCCGTACGGCTTGACCCGCGCAATGGTGAATTATGGCGCCTGCTGGGGCGCATGCAGCGCGTCTTGGGTAATGCTGACGGCGCGCGCGCCAGCTTCCTGAAGGCCTTCGAATTCCAGCCCAAGGATCAGAATACGCTGAATGATCTGATGGGGCTTCTGATTGACGCCGGTGATGTCGAAGCCGCCATCCCAGTTGTCGCGCGCGCGCGACAATTCCGCCAGGGTGATCGCACGCTTGATGTCATGCATGCGCGCATGCTGCTGCGGCTTGGTCGACGCGACGAATCCCGCGCGGTGATTGATGGTATTCTTGCCGAAGACCCGGGCGACAGGCAGGCCAATCTTTTCCTCTCACGCATGGCGGGCGATGGCGATCGGCGCTTGGCGAATGAGGCGCTGAAGCGCGCGCATGAAGCCAATCCCGATGCAGCGGATGTGCAGGCGGCCTATATCGAAAGCCTCTCTCGCAGCCGCTATGATAGTGAAGTGGCGCATTTAGAGGAATCCTATCGGCTGTCGCTTGATTTCATGCGTCGCCATCCAGACCAGGTTGCGCGCAGTTCGCGGTCATTGCGTACGGTTTTCCAGCGCGTGATGGATCTTGAGCAATTGGAAGCGACCGGTCCCATCCCGTCACTGCTGCCGTTATGGCAGGCCGACGGGCGGCATTCTTCCGTGCATTACGAATTGGGCCAGGTGCATAGCCTGGAAGAACGCATCGGCATGGTGGAATGGCACCGCAATTGGGGCCGAGGCGTGCAGAAACGCATAAAGCCACTGCCGCCCGCCCCGGCACTGCATATGCCGCGCAAATGGCGCATTGGTTTCCTGTCCAGCGATTTGCGCAACCACCCGGTCACCTATTTCTGCATGCCCTTGCTTGAAGCCTATGACCGCGACCGCTTCGAAGTGTTTTGCTATTCCTTCTATGAAGGGGAGCGTGATGTCATTCAGGCGGAGATCGAAAAATCCACGAACTTCCGCTGGTGGCCTTATCGTCCTGATGATCAGGTGGCCGCCGATATCGCCAAGGATAATCTTGATCTGCTGTTCGAATTGGGCGGCAGCACGGCGATGAACAAGCTGGAAGTCATGGCCTATCGCCCCGCGCGGCTTGGTGGCAGTTGGCTTGGCTATCCGCATTCGGCGGGGCTTGAGTCGATAGACTATATTCTGGTGGACCCATACATCAAACCGGAAGACCCACGGCTTTTGATTGAAAAACCTTTCGAATTACCGGAAACCTGGGTGACGGTTGGCGGGCGGCTTGGCTTTTACGAAGTGCCGATTGATCTTGAAACGCCCGAGGATCGGCGCGGCTATGTTACTTTCGGCACCGCCAATAATCCCTACAAATACACCACGCTTTGCATTGATACCTGGGCCGCCGTGCTGCGCCGCGTGCCCAATTCGCGCTTCATTTTCATCCGCCCCGAAGCGGGTGGCCCTTCCTTCCTGGAAAATACGCGCGCTGCCTTTGCCGCCCGCAATGTGGACCCGGAGCGGATCGAATTTGTCGGGATTCGCGGCAAGCACATGCCCCATTACAACAAGATGGATATCTCGCTCGATACGCTGCCGCATGTGGGCGGCACCACCACCTGCGAAAGCATTTGGATGGGCGTGCCTTGCATATCGCTGGTGGGGCCTGGATTTGCCGAACGGCTTTCCTATTCCAACCTGTCCAATGCAGGGCTTGGCGACCTCGCCACCTTCAGCGTTGCAGACTACATCGAAAAAGCCGCCGAATTGGCCGCCGATGCGCCACGCCGGCGCGTACTCCGCCACGGGCTGCGCGACATGATTCGCGCCATGCCGCTTGGCCAGCCCGTCCGCTTTGGCAAGGCCTTCTACGACAAGGCGGCCGAGGTCTGCGCCTTGTGATTTTCAACGCCACCGCCATCCCGGGCATTATCAGCATTGAAGCCAGCCCCGCCCGCGATGAACGCGGCGCCTTTATGCGCAGTTGGTGCCGGGAAAGCTTCGCCGCCGCCGGCATTGAATTCACCCCCATTCAGGCAAGCCTTTCGGAAAACACGCTGAAGCACACTTTGCGCGGCATGCATTTTCAGGTGGCGCCCTCTGAAGAACAGAAGCTTATCCGCTGCGTGCGCGGCGCGGTGTTTGATGTGCTGTTGGATATGCGCCCCGATCAGCCAAGCTATCTGCGCCATGTCGCCGTAACGCTTGATAGCAAGAAGGGTAATGCCGTCTTTGTCCCGCGTGGCATCGCGCATGGCTTTCTGAGCCTGACGGATGATGCGGTCGTGGAATATCTGATTGACACACCCTATGCGCCAGCGCTGGCGCGTGGCGTTCGCTGGAACGACCCAGCTTTCGGCATCGCCTGGCCCGCCGAGCCCAAGGTGATTTCCGAGCGCGACAATGCCTGGCCCTTACTCCATGCCTGAACGCGTTTTGGTCACGGGCGCCACAGGCTTCATCGGGCAACACATGCCGGCGCTGCTGCAAGCGCGCGGATACGAAACCCACGTCACAGCCCGCGGCACCTTGCCCGAAACCGCCGGCATCACTGCGCTTGGTGTTGACCTATTGCGCCAGGATGAAGCGCGGCGCCTGATCAAGGATCTCCGCCCCGCCATCATCATCCACACCGCCTGGTATGTCGCGCATGGCCGCTTCTGGACCGCGCCCGAGAATACCGATTGGCTGGAAGCCTCCACCGCGCTTGCCGCCTATGCCGCGGAAGCCGGCGCGCGGCGCTTCGTGGGCCTTGGCACCTGCGCCGAATACGCAACCGAAGCCGGCGATGATGCCTATCCCTGGCCTGAAACACGGCCCATCGCCCCCGCCACACCTTACGGCGAGGCGAAGGCTGCGCTGGCGCGGCGCTTGGCCGAAATGGCCGAGGCTCGCGCGCGCTTTAGCTTCGCCTGGGCGCGGCTGTTTCATTTGTTCGGCCCGGGTGAGAACCCAGCACGGCTCGTCCCTTCCATCATGCTGGCACTGCGTGAAGGCCGCGAAGCGCATTGTGCCTCTGGCCGCCCGGTGCGCGATTTCATCAGCACACAAAACGCCGCCGCTGCCATCACCGCGCTGGCGACCAGCCAAGTTACCGGGCCGGTGAATATCGCCTCAGGCGCGCCGATCAGTATTGCCGCCATGGCGCGGCTGATCGCTGAAATCGCGGGGCGGCCTTATCTGCTCAGGCTGGGTGCGCTGGCCGATCGGCCGAATGAAGCGCCCTATATGGTGGCGCATACCGGGCGCCTGCGGCGCGAAGTGGGCTTCGCTGCGCCTGTTTCACTCGCGGCGGAGTTACGTACGCTTCAGATCCTTTGATGCAGCGCGCAAACCAGCGTGAACAACTGCCGCGCCGTATCAAAATCAAGCGCAACCCGCCCCGCCAGCCGCGCGCGCAGTAACTCAGCACCTTCATTATGCAGGCCGCGCCTTCCCATATCTATGGCTTGCACGCGGGACTCCGGCCCACTTTCAGCCACCGCCTGTTCATGCGCTTCCACCACCATGTGGTAGTCCTTGATCAGCCGCCGGAAGGGGCCAAGGGCCAGCGCCAGCACATGTAGCGTCGCACCCCCTTCACTGCGGATATCGAACACCAGCCGGCCTTCCCGCACCGCCAACCCCAGCACATAGGGCCCGCGCGGCAGGCCTTCAGGGTCGAAGCGGTTATGGTGCAGCAAATCCGCAATCGCCTGGCGCCGATCAGCCTCAGCATAGGCGGAAGGGGCCGGCGCTTCTTCGGGCAATTCAACGCGGATCAGGCGCTGTTCAGGCATCTGGCTTGCCGCCCCGCAGCACCACGCCGCCTTCATCCCCTGTCATGCCAAGATGCATCATCCAGCCCATCACCGCCCCCTTGATGGGCCGCAGCAGCAAAATGCAGATAATGGTAAACAGAGGCAGCCACACCACCATATGCAGCCAGATCGGCGGCATATAGGCTTTTTCGATCCACAAAACGGGCGGCACCAGCACATGCCCCGCGAAGATAATGGTGAAATAGGGTGGCGCATCATCCGCGCGCAGCCGGCCAAGTGGCGCGTCGCAGCTTTCGCAAACCTCCGCCACGCGCAAATACCCCGCAAAAAGCCGGCCCTTGCCGCAGGCCGGGCAAAGCCCCTTCAGCCCTCGGACCAGCCCATCCCGTGTGCCGGGCGGCTGATAGGGCAGGGCAGGAGGCGTGCGATCCGGTTCCCAACGCATTTTTGTTCCAATCGGGGCCGCTTAGGCGCGGCCTGTTGCAGCGCAGCGTTAGGCCCGAAATCGGCCCCAATCAAGCATGGCTTGCCGCGCGCTACCCGCTAGGCTCAGGATAGCGCCCATGAATGAACGCATCCTGCTGATCAATCCGAATTGCAGCGTCAGTTGCACCCAGGGCATTGCCGCCGCTGTCGCCCCCTTCGCCGCCCCCGGCCTACCTCGGATAGACGTAACCCGCCTGGAAGAAGGCCCGCCCGCCATCATCACCTGGCGGGATTGGTACGGCGTGGCCGAGCCACTCTGCCGCCGCGTCGCCGCCGAACCCGCCGATGCCTATATAATTGGTTGCGTTTCCGACCCGGGGATTGAGGCGGTGCGCATGGTCACCGACAAGCCCGTTTTCGGCCCCTTGCGCTGTTCCATCGCTGCCGCGCTCAACCGTGGCGAGACTTTTGGCATGATCGCCTTCACCGATAAATCCAAGCCACGCCAGCGCCGCGTTTTGCAGGCCATGGGGGTGGAGGCGCGGATGGTGGCCTCCATCGCGCTCAATCTGGATATGGAAGTGCTGACCGACCCAGTGGCGCCCCGCGCGCGCATCGCCCAAGTGGCGCGGGAATTAGTGGCCTTGGGCGCGGAGGCCGTGATCCTGGGTTGTGCCGGCATGGCCCATCACCGTGCGGCGGCCGAGGATGCCTGCGGCGTGCCGGTGATTGAACCCAGCCAGGCGGCGGCGACGCAGGCGATTCTGGCGGTGGTGGCGGCACGGGGATGATTGGGCTGGCATGCCG
>CALRPR020000073.1:0-18979 GCA_943370125.1 Allobosea thiooxidans
TCCGCCATCAAGCCTATCTTCACCGATGATGTTTCTCTCAGCAGTGCTGGCACGGAGAAGCTTGCCAGCCCATCAGCAACTGGGACCATCAGGCGAAATTCGCTCAGCGCCAGATTGCTTTGCATCCAGAAGGAGCGCATGGGCCGGATGATGCTCTCGCCCGTCCTCCGTCAGCCAGATGAATCTGGCGAAATGCGGCAATTCGAGCACGCTGCCAGCGAACGGCAAGCGCAGCCCCTTCCCGACGGCCGCCAAGAACCGCACGCCCGGCACCGGATTGAGGCCGGGCAGCACTGGCCGGGTCGGCAGCTTCAACTGGTGCGCGACGTCGTAGTGCACGATCTGCCCATCCACCCTCGCCACGAACCAGCAATGCATGCCGGGCGCCCGGTCGCTGCCCTCCTTGAACCAGAAGCCGGCGGTATAGGCAGCCGTGAGCCCAGCAGCGCGGCAAGCGGCCACGCAATACCCATGCATGTCCAGGCAATGCCCGCGCGTTGGCTTGGTGAGCAAAGGCACATCGGCGCGCCCCTCCATCAGGCTGCCCGGCCCATGCCCGTACCAGAAGTGATCTGCCGCATGATCAACGATGCGCTGCAAAGCCTCCGCCTCGTTCGACGCACCCTGTACCAGCTTCGTGATGAAGCCCTGCAACTCGACCGAGGGAATCACATAGCGTGTGGCGGGCGGTGTCCAGATCCACTCCGGCGGGTCGCCATCAAAGGCTTCAAGGCGATAATGCAGGATAGGGCGCATCGGCGCCGCGGTCGGGCGAATGAGATAGGCTTCCTGCGCCGAATTGATGGTGCGCAGTTGATCCACCACCTCCCCATGCTCGACCTCAAAGCTTTCAAGGCGATAGCCGAAGGCATCCGGAAACAGCGGCGCCAGCAGTAGCGGCGCGCCTGGCGGCACAGGATCGGAGAACTGGACGGTCACTATAGGCAAGGTGGGGGCTCCTCTCTGACACGCGGTCAAGCTTCGGCCACTGCCAGCAATTCGGCGGCGCATGCCCGCCCCGCACGGCGGCGTGGCATCGCGGCGACCAGTGCTTGCGTGAAGGCATTGGCAGGGCGTTGCAAAATGGCTTTGGCGGCGCCGATCTCGATAACTCGCCCATCCTTCATCACCGCGATCCGGTCCGACACAGCGCCAACGGTTTCAAGGTCATGGCCGATGAAAAGCAGCGCCAAGCCGCGTTCGCGCCGGATGCGGGCGAGCAAATCCAGCACTTGCGCATGCACTGTCATGTCGAGCGCCGAGACCGGCTCATCACAGACCAGCAGCTTAGGATCCACCGCCAAGGCGCGGGCTATGGCGAAGCTTGGCATAGGCCAATTCTATTGACTTGTGCGGCCCGGCTTGGCACGCAGAATGCACGGAAATGCCCCGGCCGAGCCGTCTGCCAACTTCGTAGTATTGCACGACGAACTTTACGCAAATTCACGCACGGCCCCGGAGCTAAGGCCAGAATTTTTCTCCCCGCCATCAAGCCGCAATCCACTGGCTGCATCAAACATATGAAGTGCTTCAGGCGGAAAGCGCATGTGAAGGCGCCCGCCAGCCACCACCTCAATGGCGCCTGGTAGGGCCACTACAAACTCCGCGCCTTCAAACTCTCCATGCACCAGGTGTCCTGCTCCCAGCTCTTCGACAAATTCAACAGGCATCTCCATGGCTCCAGGCGTGCCGGGCGCCACTAATTCGATATCCTCTGGCCGGATACCTAAGCGCAAAGAGCTTTCCGGCACGGTATCAAGCCAGGGCATTTGAAGGGTGGCACCTGAAGCTAGCCGCGCCAGGCCCGGCGTTGCCTTTTCAACCCTCATAATATTCATGGGCGGAGAACCGATGAAGCCAGCAACGAAAAGACTGGCTGGGCGGTGGTATACTTCCTTCGGTGTACCAACCTGTTCAATGCGACCCGCATTCATCACTACCAACTTGTCGGCTAGTGTCATCGCCTCTACCTGGTCATGCGTGACGAATACGGAAGTCCCGCCGAGCCGGCGATGGAGGCGACGGATTTCAATGCGCATCTGGACGCGAAGCTTTGCATCGAGATTAGACAAAGGCTCATCGAACAGGAATACCTGCGGTTCCTTGATCATAGCGCGTGCCATGGCAACGCGCTGGCGTTGCCCGCCAGATAATTGAGCTGGGCGCCGGTCAAGAAACTCCTCCAGCCCGACGATACGTGCGACTGCCGCAACACGCTCCAACCGCTCCGCCTTGCGGATGCCCAATATTTTCAGAGAATAGCCGATATTCTCAGCAACTGACATATGCGGATAGAGTGCATAATTCTGGAATACCATCGCGCAGCCACGTTCGCGCGGTTCCAGCTCATTCACAACCCGGCCCGCAATCGCGATCTCACCAGCGTCAATTTCTTCGAGGCCCGCAATCATGCGGAGCAGGGTGGATTTGCCGCACCCGGATGGGCCAAGGATCACCGCGAAGTCGCCATGAAGGATATCAAGGTCTATGCCGTGAACCACCTTGGTGCGACCATAGGATTTGACGACGCTTCGAATGAGAATATCGGCCATTGGTGCCTCATTTATCCTGATTGATCAGCCCTCGCACAAACCAGCGTTGCATAAAAACAACCACCAGTAGCGGGGGAAGCATGACGATTAGGGTGCCTGCCATGGCGATGTGCCAGCGCGGTGGCTCCCCAAACAGTGGGCCAGGTACGATACGCTGAAGCTGCATCACGGCCGTGCCATAGGCGGGATCGGTTACGATAAGCAGTGGCCAGAGATATTGATTCCAGGAATAGACGAACATGATCGTCGCTAGCGCCGCCATGTTTGTCTTGGAGAGTGGAAGCAAAATATCGAACAGAAAGCGTAAGGGGCCGGTACCATCCATCTTCGCGGCTTCCAGCAATTCATCCGGCACGGTGAGGAAGAATTGCCGATAAAGGAAAGTGCCCGTTGCCGTTGCGATCAATGGAAGAATAAGACCCGAATATGAATTGAGCAGGCTCCATTCCGGTAAGACAAGCCTAAGGCCGGTTACTGATTCAAGCAGCCAAGACATGCCAACCACATCGAGCAACACTTGAAGCGGGCGGAACGCATTTGCAGCAACTGCGTAAGTTGGAACGATTCTGACTTCCAGCGGTAACATCAGCGTGATGAAGACAAGCCAGAAAAATACCATCCGTAACCGGTAGCGGAAATAAACGATGGAATAGGCTGAAAGCGCTGCAATGGCGATCTTCCCTGTGGTCACGCCAATGGCCATCACAAGGCTGTTCAGCATTTTTGGCCCGAAGCCGGATTGTGTCCAGGCAGCGACGTAATTTTCCACCATATGCGAACCCGGCCAAAGAGGCATCGGTACAGTATTGACGGTCCTAAAATCATGAGTGGAAGCGACGAAGACGATCCAGAGTGGCAAGAGCAGCATCACAAGACCCACGATCAAAATGGCATGGGTCGTGAAGTTGAGGAGTGGGGTACGTTCGATCATTGCTGCTAATGCCCTAGCTGTAATGCACGCGACGTTCGACAAAACGGAATTGTATGAACGTCAAGGCGCAGACCATGAGCATGAGGACAAGCGACTGCGCCGCCGCAAGCGAGTAATCCTTGCCCTTGAAACCATCGGAATAGATCTTGAAAACCATTAAATCGGTCGCACGAGCCGGACCACCACCGGTTGTAATGTCTACGATACCGAAGGAATTCACGAAGCTGTCTGTGATATTGATTACGATAAGGAAGAAAAAAGTTGGGGCAATGAGAGGAAGCTGCAAATCGCGCATCCGGCGTACTGCCCCCGCGCCATCCATTGCGCCAGCCTCCACCAGGCTCCGCGGAATTGATTGCAAGCCAGCAAGGAAGAAAATAAAATTATAGGCGACCATGGACCAGGCATTGGCCAGTACGATGAGCACCATGGCATCAAACCCATCCAGCGCCGGATTCCATAAGCCGGGGAACCAAACATTGATCGCGGAAACAAAACCCGCGTCGGGGGCGAAAATAAACCGGAAAGCAAGACCAACCGCTGGTGCAGCCACCGCATAGGGCCAAAAGTAGATAAACCGATAAACCTTATAGCCGGCGAGTTGGCGGTCAACAAAACTCGCCAGCAACAGACCTATACCCATCGCAAGAGCTGTGCTGGAGAACGCAAAAAGTAGCGACCGCTTGACTGAGTTCCAATAAAGCGGATCAGCGAAAACAGTTTCAAAATTCTGCCATCCCACCCATTGCTGTTCACCACCAAAGGGGGGTTCCAGTGTAAAAGCCCAGTAAAGCGCTTCTCCGGCAGGCCAATAGAAAAAAGTAAGAACGAGAAAAAGCTGCGGCAGGATCAGAAGGATCGCCAGCCAAAAATTCTTGAATGTGACACGCTTACCGCTCATGCAAAGTCCCGCCGAGATTATCTACGAAATGGCCCGGGCGTGAGGCCGCCCGGGCCAGTAGTGATTACGGAAGTTGACGACCACGCATCGTCTGTTCAAAGCGACGCAGGATCTGGTTGCCGCGGGCGACCGCATCATCAAGTGCCTGCTGCACTGACTTCTGCCCCGTATAGGCCGCCTGCATTTCCGACGTCAGCTCCGAACGGATGGAGGTGAAATTGCCAAGCCGGATCCCGCGGGTATTTTCGTTGGGAGGCGTGAAAGTCAGCGACGTGATGGCCGTTTCTCGACCAGCGAAACCAGGGCGGCTGTAGAAACCTGTTTCTTGCATGTGACGGAAGGCCGCCTTGGTGATCGGGATATAGCCGGTGACTGTCGGCATCCATTCCACTTCTGCGCGGGACGCGACATAGTCAAGGAAGGCAGCGGCCGCTTGGTATTCACCGCGCGACTTGCCTTGCATTACCCAAAGGGAAGCACCACCCACAAGCGAATTATGCCGTTGGAACCCTTCGTAAACGGGCAGCATGGCGACAGACCATTGCAGCCCACCAGAGGCGGTCGAGCCAACTACGCCATGATTTGCGATAGAAGACATTGTGACCGCGCAACTTCCATCGGCGAAGGCCTGCACCAGCGTCTTACCCGTCTGGGCGGTCTGGATGCGCACCAGCCCCTCATCAAGCCAACGCTTCATATTGGTCAAATGGCGCGGAAGAAGGCCACGATTAAACACCAGTTCCGCGTCCAGCCCCTGATAACCATTGGCGCGTGTGGCGATTGACTGGTTGTGAATGGCAAGGAATTGCTCAACCCACTGCCAAGTGTCAAAATCAATCGCCATAGGGCAGGCATGCCCCGAAGCCTTCAGCGAACGCAGGTCGTTTTCCAAATGCTCCCACGTACCGGCAGCCTCATTGCGGCCAATGCGCTGATAGGCGCCACGATTCCAATACATCACGGCGGATGATGAATTATATGGGAACGACCACATTTCCCCACGTGAGGTTGCATAGTAAAGAGCAACGCCGGGGAAATAGTCATTCCAGTCAATTTGCATATTGAAATCACGGGCGAACTGCACCGCGTTGTAGGTCGCGCCCGACAGCATGAAGTTGACTGTTCCGGCGTCATAAATCTGCACCAATGTGGGATGCTGGCGGGCGCGATAGGCGGCGATGGTATTTTGCTCAGCGCGATCATAACCGCCTTGACCCGTGCATACAGCTTCGTACTGGGTCTGACTCTCGTTGAAGCGCTTGCAGTGCTCGGCCATCACCTCGCCAAGTTGCCCAGTCAGGCCGTACCAATAATCGAAGCGCTGGCGCTGTTGCGCGGAAGCTTCAAAAGCAGAGAAGCCAACAGCGATGGCCGCCGCTGCTGCGGCACCTATCATGCGTTTCACAAGCATGTAACATCTCCCATGAAGGTCATGCGAACAAAAAAAGAGATTTCTCGAGTAGATTATCTAGATGATGAAGCAGTGTCAGAAGCGTGACAGTAGTATGAAGGCAGAGCGTCACGGTGTTTGCGGGTTAAAGCATACCGGTCGGAGGGAATGCGGGCCTAATTATGCCAGAGGCCTTGTTTCACTGCTTGGCGCATCGGCATGGGTTCACTTAAACTGCCTTCTTGGAATTGCGCCTAAGCTGTACAGCACCAGGGCACAGGCAAGAATGGTGAGCAGAATGACCGCGACTTGATCATAGGCAGTCAACCGAAGGGCAGCCATCAAATGAAAGCCGATACCACCGAAACCAACAATGCCAAGCACGGTTGAAGCATCGCCTACCCCTTGGATGAACCTATCAAACGCGCGCGCAGCATACGCGATAGCGCATCAATACATGCAACAGTGATCAGAACCATTATCACAATCAGCGCTACCTCTCGCCAAGCGTTGATCATCATGCGGTCCATCAGGAAAAAACCTATGCCGCCCGCGCCAACAACGCCAAGAATGGTGGCAGATCGCAAATTGGATTCAAGAAAATAGAGGCTATTGCCAAGGAATACCGGCATCACTTGTGGCAGCACGCCGAAGCCGATGGTTTGCACACTATCTGCACCTGTGGCACGCACCCCCTTGACCTGTTCGCGATCAGTGTTCTCCATAGCTTCAGCATATAATTTGGTGAGCACGCCGATATCATTCACGGCGATGGCAAGAATGCCGGCGAAAGGCCCAAGACCGACCACGCTCACGAAAAAAATTGCCCAGACCAGGCTGTCTATCCCGCGCACCACATCGCTGGAACGGCGGACCAGAAAGCGGACTGGCCCTATAGGCATGATATTCCGAGCGCCCATCATGGCCAGGGGAATGGCTATCACTGATGCGACAAGCGTACCAAGAAACGCCATCGCCAAGGTTTCGCCAATAGCGCGGATGTATTCCCACACATGCTCAGTGACCGCGGGCGGCATCATCAGCATGAAGACCTTACCGAGCTGCCCAACACCATCAATCAAGCGCCCGGGTGTTACTTCCAAGACATGGAGGCCCCAAAGAAAAAACCCAAGACCAAGAAGGATCGCCACAGCACGGCGCCACAACGCAAGGCCGCGCGGTGGATAAGCATCCGGGCACCGATCGCGCCAGCTTTTGCGATGAACACTACTCATAACGCGCGCAAGCTTTCCTGGCCGATGACACGCCCGCGCAACCAACCGCAAATCGCATCAATCAGCATCACTGCGGCGATTAGCATCAGCGCTATGGCGGAGATATCTGTATGGTCGAAATTCTTGATGGCACGATATAGATCCTGCCCAATGCCGCCCGCGCCAACAAAACCAAGAATGGAGGCGGCACGTACATTGATTTCAAGCCGTAAAAGACCGTAGGAAAGGTAATCTGGGGCCAATTGCGGCGTGGCTCCATAGACCATGGTCTGCGGCCAACTGGCACCTGTGGCGCGTACACCGCGCAAGGGCTCGGGGTCAATATTTTCCGCGGCGTCACCGAATAATTTGCCCAAGGCGCCGAAGGAATGGAGGCCAATCGCAAGCACCCCGGCAAGAGGGCCGATACCAAAGGCAAAGACAAATAGCACAGCAAAGACCAACTCCGGCACCGTGCGCGCAACCTCAAGGATGCGGCGCGCCGCCACAGCAACCCAGGGCGCCGGGCTCATGTTGCGTGCGGCAAGAAAAGAGAAAACATAAGCAAGCACCACGCCAAACATGGTCGCATAAAGCGCGATCAGCAGCGTTTGCCAAAGTGAAGCAAGCCAATGCCAGCCATTCCAGTACCAATAGGCAAGATCACCCCATAATGTCGGCCACGCCAATTCCGGCACCATGCGCCCGAAATAGGACCCAAAACGCGGCAGCCTCTCCCACAGCAAGCCCAGACTAACCTCTCCAAGCCAGGCTGAAATGCCGGTCAGTACAATCAGTATGGCAATACCAAACAGCCATTGCTGGCGTCTTGCGCGCTTATGCTTTGCCCAAGCTTCAGCAAAGCGGGTCCGCGCCGCCAATTGAGGTACCGCATGCGCCATTCTCAATGCGCTTCAGTCAGGTCGGCGCTGCTGCCATAAATGTTCAGCAGCATAGCGTCATCCAAGCCCGCAATTGAACCATCATGGACAACGCGCCCCGCTGAAAGAGCAATCACGCGATAGCACCAGGCGCGGGCAAGCGGCACCGAATGCAGATTGCACAGCACTGTAATGCCGTGTTCGCGATTAATGCGGCGCAGCGCTTCCATCACAGCTTGGGAGTTCACGGGATCAAGGCTTGCCACCGGTTCATCAGCCAGGATCAGACGTGGTTCCTGCACCAGCGCACGAGAAATGGCCACACGCTGCTGCTGACCACCCGAAAGCTGATCCACGCGCTTGAGCGCCTGTTCATCCATGCCAAGCGCCGCCAAGGCATCAAGCGCAAGGTTGCGTTCTTCATCTGAGAAGAAACCGAACAACTTCGGCAAGCGTGGCTTATGGTTCAAGCGCCCAGTCAGCACATTGGTCAGTACCGAAAGCCTGCCAACCAGATTAAAGCGCTGGAAAATCATCGCGCTTTGGCGGCGCCAGGCGAGCAATTCGGCACCGTTGAGCTTGGCGATATCGCGCCCCTGATAAAGAATCTCGCCCTCGCTTGGGTCTACCAGGCGATTGATCATGTTCAGCAGGGTGGATTTGCCCGCGCCTGAACGGCCAAGCACGGCCACCATCTCACCATCCGCCACCGCCAGGGACACCTTGTCCACGGCGGTGAAACTTCCAAAGCGGCGCGTCAGCCCGCGCAGTTCAAGCACTGGTTCAGCGCCGGCGGCGTTCTGCCTGGCGCAGGGCAATGAAGGGCTCGTAAGCCTCATGCGAAACAAGCCCAAAGCCACCAAAGCCATTACGGCTCACGGTTTCCCAAGCCTGCGGATCGTTCCAACGCATATTGATGAGGCATTCGCTCATTTTGGCACGCATCGGCGCGGGGTAGCTCAGGCGCGTGGTGAAGGGTGCGTTCGGAATGATCGAGCTTTCATGGATGAAGCGGATATCCTCAAGCTTGATGGTACCGGCACCGGCCGCACGAATATGGGCGCCTGATTGCGGCGAATAATACCAGCCCGTGGTCGCATCCAAACGGCCCTGCGCCACGGAAACCATGCCATTGTCATGTGAACCGGTCTGGACTAAGCGACCAAAGAAATTGCTCTGGCCACGTTCATCAACCCAGCCGCGTTCGCGGAAGAATTGCATGGGCAGCACATAGCCAGATGTCGAGGTTGGCGTGGGCCAGCCGAGTGACTTGCCGCGCAAATCTTCCAGCGTACGGATCGGGCTATCAGCGCGTACAATGATGTTCCACTTATACCCCATATCCCCTTGCGGAGAGACATCCACCGCCACCGGCACAACATCGCCGCGGGTCAAGTCCCAAACGATCGCATATTGCGCAGGCCCATACCAGGCAAGGTGCACATCGCCTTGAACCATGGCTTCGATCATCGCGGAATAATCATTGCTGACCCGGATGGTCACCCGCTCAATGCCAAGGCAACGCTGCAGATAAGGTGCCATCGGCGCCCAGCGCAGATTGCCTTCCTGCTGATTCTCGCCGGAAGCTACACCGAAGGTGATATGGCGGAATTGCTGGCGCCAATCCTGGCTTGCGGCGGGAGTTTGAGCCATTGCAGCCCCGGAGATCCCGACCATCATGGCAGCCAATTGTAGAAGACGCCTCATTGCAAATTCCTTATGCTCCGGTAATTCGCGTATCTGTTAGAGATGAAGGGTGCGTGGCGGTATTGTTGCAGTTGGATGAAAGCGCCTAAGGCGCCATCACCCTTATCCACTATCTTCGGTCTTATCCCGGGCACCGTACTGGTCAGCGCATTGTTTTCCGTCCATGTGCGTCATGCGATCATCTGAACTAAGTTCTGGAGCAGTTCCATTCACCCAAACATGACCCGAGCGCCAGCGCCTTGCCCGCGCAGCATCTTTAAAACTCCACAGCCCTGCACAAAAGCGCCATGGAGCAGCAAGCACGCAGTCATGGCCGGCCTGATGGCATGAGCAACATTGAAACCGGGATCACTGCTCCAAAAACCCGCCGCGTGGTCGTGGCTTTGGGGATAGGCCAAACGCTTGGCTACGCCTCAAGCTTCTATTTGCCGGCCATTCTGGCAGTGCCGATGGCGCGCGATCTTGCCCTGCCTAGTTGGGCCATTTTTGCCGGCCTTTCTGCGGCCCTGTTGATTGCCGGCGCGTTGGCGCCGATGGCGGGGCGCATGGTGGATACGCATGGTGGCCGACCACTCCTGCTCACCTCCTCAGTGCTGTTTGCCATTGGCCTGGCGTTGCTTGCGCTTGCTACAGGCGCTTGGGGCATGGCGGCTGGCTGGGTAGTAATTGGAATCGCTATGGCCTTTGGCCTGTATGATGTTGCGTTCTCGACGCTGGCTGTGTTGTTCGGGCGCGGCGCACGCGGCCCCATTACCGGAATCACGCTGATTGCAGGCTTTGCCAGCACCATTGGTTGGCCGCTAACCGCGTGGATCGAAGATGCTTGGGGCTGGCGAGAGGCCTGCCTGACTTGGGCTGGTCTTCACATTGTCTTGGGCCTTGCGGTCTATGCCAGCCTGCCGCGGTCAAGGGCTTCCGCATTGCCCCAAGCGCCTGATGCAGCCGGCGGTCAAAGCCCGCGCAACGCCATCGTCTTGCTGGCCTTCGTCTTTTCTGCTCAGGGCGTGGTGCATTCGGGTATCGGCACCCATTTGCCTGGTCTTTTGATGGAAGCTGGCGCCACACCCGCGGCTGCCATTGCCGCGGCGGCGCTGCTGGGCCCAGCTCAAGTGGCCGCACGCGTCGCCGAATTCGGGCTGATGCGCAGAATGCATCCGCTGGTTTCCGCACGTATCGCCACCATGTCCCATCCAGCCGCGGCGATGGCGTTATTATTTGGCGGCCCTGCCCTGGCGCCGCTTTTTGCCGCGCTGCATGGTGGCGGTTCGGGCCTGCTTTCGATCAGCCGTGGCGCATTGCCGCTCGCCCTATTCGGCCCCAACGGCTATGGCCGACGCCAGGGTTTGATCGCCTTGCCATCCAACATCGCCACGGCGACGGCTCCGCTGATTGTCGGGCTGAGCTTGGATTTTGCAGGCCCCACCGCTGTATTGTTGATGACCACGGCGCTGGCTATTGCCGCCACGCTGGCGCTGCTCGCGCTGAGTGCGCCAAAATCGCCGCCGTCAGCGCCTATGTGACCCAAGCAGCGATTTGACTCACGAAGGACACGTTCCCCAAAGAAGCGGAAACCCTCAATCCAAAGCAGGCGGATCGGCTTTCATAAGCGCGGATCCTCCGACTATTACGTCAACCCGCGTTCCTGGTTGAAGCGTTAAGTCATCCGGCACATCGGCGCGCAGTTCCTGCCCGTCCCGATGGCGGACCATGACGCGCAGAACGGGGCCCAAGAATGTCACGCGCATGATCATGAAGGCTCCATTCCGATTGGGCCGCAGGCTCAATTCCTCGGGTCGCAGGATCACTTCTCCTGTTTGGGTTACATACCTATTGGCGTCTCCAATGAAATCAGCCACGAATGTATTTGCTGGATGATGATAAAGATCTCGGCCTGAGCCAATCTGCGCAATCCTTCCCGCCTCAATCACGCAAATCCGATCGCCAAGCGCCATGGCTTCAGACTGGTCATGGGTCACATAAATCGCCGTGATGCCAAGCGCCCGCAGCAGCGTATCAATTTCCTGACGCAATTGATCCCGCAAACGTGCATCAAGCGCTGACAGGGGTTCATCCAACAGGAGCACTTGCGGCCGAGGTGCTATCGCGCGGGCGAGTGCTACCCTCTGCCGCTGCCCGCCCGAAAGCGCATCAATCGGGCGATTTCTGAATTCAGTAAGCTGCATCATCTCCAGCATTTCCGCGACGCGCTTCTGAATTTCATTCTTTGGGGCGCCGCGTACACGCAGCCCGTAACCTATATTGCCAGTCACATCCATGTTGGGGAAAAGAGCATAGGATTGAAACACCATGCCAACATTGCGCCGTTCTATTGGCAGGCGGGTTACATCCTTGCCGTCAAACAGAACCTGCCCACCGGCATCCGGCATCTCAAGACCCGCAATCAATCGCAATAACGTTGTCTTGCCACAGCCTGAAGGTCCCAGCAGCACAAGTGTCTCGCCAGCGGTGATGTCCATGTCAATCGGAAGCAATCCACGGGCGCCACCGGCCCAAGTCTTGCCACAAGCGCGGAGGCTGATCGCAATACTCATCGGCTGCCCCTTTGCTGATCAAGCCGGCCAACAACCCATTGCATGGCGCTAAGCAAGGGCACAATCAAGGCGAAGAAGATGAGCGTGTAGGCAGAGGCCATTTCGGTGCGCAGCGCAGTATAGGCATCAGCCAACCCAACAGGCAGCGTTCGCGTGAAGGGCGTGTGAAGCAAGAGAGTCATATTGAACTCACCAAGCGATAGGGTGACGACCATAAGGCTGCCTGCCAGAATCCCCCCACGGATATTGGGCAGCACCACGCCAAAGAAACGCTGCGCCCAAGACGCACCACAAGCCCGCGCCGCTTCCTCAAGCCGATGGAGATCAATGGCGAGCAAGACTGCCAGTACCGCACGCATCATGAAAGGAAGGCAGAAAACAACATGGCCAACAAGAATGAAATACCATGAGGACCGCAGCCCACCAACCGCGCCATACGCCAAGATAAGTCCGAGCGCCGTCGCAAGACCTGGTACTGCAACCGGCATCACCAAAGCTTCTTCAATAAGACGCGCGGTCACACCGGCATGGCGCGCGAGCACATAGGCCGCAGGAATACCAAGCAGCAGCGTTATCACCAAGGTGGCAAAAGCAATCTGAAGCGAGAGCAAAACCGTTCCGCCGTAATTCGCCCAAACATCCAGGATCCAGCGCGTTGTTAAACCACTTGATATTCCCACAAACTGATTGGCCGTGACACCCGCGATGACGGAGGCAAATATGGGCAGAATGAGAAAGGCCGAAATGAGCAGTGTAAAGCAAAGGCCAGTCCAGAAACCGATACCACGCCTCATGCAGCAGCTCCGCTGCTCGCGCCACGGGCGAGGGCCAGCACAGCCCAGGTTGCGATACCCAATAAGAAGGAAAGCGCAGCTGCAACTGCCAAATTCGCCTGGAGTGTGAATTCCGTATAGATGACCATGGGCAATACATCGATACGTGACGCCAGCGCGAAGGCGGTTCCAAAAGCGCCGGTCGCAGTGGCAAAGCAGATTGCTCCAGCAGCCGCCATTGCGGGTGCCATTCCCGGCAGCAAGACATCACGCAAAACGCCAAAAGGCGATGCGCCAAGGGAACGCGCTGCTTCTTCAAGGCGCGGATCAAGTTTCTCTGCCGCCGCCATCAGGGTCAGCAAGGTGCGCGGAATCGAGAAATAGACATAGCCGAGCAAAAGACCGGCCAGCGAATAGGCAAAAACAATGCGATCGCCGCCGAGCGCCATAGAAACCTCAGCGACCAGTCCCTGCCGACCGGCAAGCATGATGACAAGATAGCCCACCACGACGCCGGGAAAAGCCAAAGGCAGGGTCAGCAACGCCAGCAGCGTTGACCTGCCGCGAAATCTCACGCGTGCCAGGAACAGGCCCATGATGGTCGCTATGAAAAGCGTTATGGCCGTCGTCGCCGCCGCCACCAAAAGGGTAGAGATCAGGCTGCGCAGGAAACGCGGTTCGGTGAGGATAGCGCTATAGCCACCCGCACCGCCCGCCACCGCCAAATATCCAAGTGGGATTAGAAAGAAGGCGAGGAAAACCGCCAGTGCGGGCGCGATAAGCAACCCCGCACGCAGGCGGTCATGCATCACCCGATCTCGCGCTGATAGCGATCAGCAAGGGCACGGACAGCGGCGGCCAGTTTGCGCACATCCAATGGCTGCGCCCGCGCATAATCGGCCGCCGGCAGGAAGCGTGCTTGTGCGGCTTCCGGCATCAATTCGGGGAAAACCGGGCGCAAAAAGGCGCCGGCCCAATGGCGTTGCCCGTCATCCGAAAGAAGAAAATCCAACATGCGCCGTCCATTATCGGGGTTAGGCCCATTGGCAACCAGGCCCATGACATAGGGAAGCGTTTGCGTGCCTTCCGTCGGGATGACGAAGCGCGTCGGGGCATTATCGCTATATTGCGCACGGTAGGCGTTGAAATCGTAGTCGAGCAGGATCGGGATTTCGCCGGAAAGCACGCGCGCATAGGCGGTCTGCTTCGGCACGATCGGCTGATTGGCTTGCAGGCGCTTAAAAAACGCCATGGCCGGATCAAAATTCTCATAGCTGCCACCAAGCGCCAGATTGATGGCCACAACACCAACCTGGCCCACAGCGGCAGAGGTCGGATCAAGATAGCCGACCATGCCGCGATAGGTTGGGTTGAGAAGATCATTCCAGCTTTGCGGAATGGGGCGATTGCCCAGCGCCCGCGTATTCACAAAAATGCCAAGCGTTCCGGAATGGATGGTGAACCAATAGCCTTCCTCATCCTTGAGCCCTGCGGGGATACGGTCAAAACGGGCAGGCTTATATGGCGTGAGGACGCCGGCTTCGCGCGCCTGTGGGCCAACCTGGCCACCAAGATAGACAACATCGGCCACGGGGCGCGCGCGTTCAGCGATCAAAGCCGCCAGGGATTGGCCGGAGTTTTTATTGTCAGGCGGGACCGTCAGGCTAATCCGGCTCTGCAAAAGCCGCAGCATGCCGCCCCAATCTGCCCATTCCGGAGGGCAGTTATAGCAGACAGCGCGTGCCGCCTGAGCGGCCGCAGGGCCGAATGCCATGCCGGCGGCCAAGCCAGACATCAGAAGGTGACGACGTTTCATGAGACGATCTCCAACTTGTCGCACTTCAGCGTGCGACTCGCTTGCCAAATAAAACCCGATGAAGAGGCATCAATTGCTGCAAGCGGATGACAAAAATATGAACAATCTAATTCGGAGCGTTCTCCATATCAGCGCATGATAGCCCAAATACTTGCGCCGCAGCGCATCCGCTTAAAAACACATAAAAGTGACTATGACCCATTACGGCGAAGGGCAAGCATTCGAACATCCTTCACCAAAGCGCCACAGCACTGAAACATAAGGCGACTATCCCGCCAGGCGTTATTGGATTGGAGGGCGCCTCATGCCCGGGATAATGCTTCGGCACATTGCGAAGCAATTCGGTGCGACGCAGGTTCTGCGTGATGTCTCGATGGAGGTAAGGGATGGCGAATTTCTCGCGATCCTTGGTCCTTCCGGTTGCGGCAAATCCACCTTGCTGCGGATCATCGCAGGGCTTGAAACGGCCGACCAAGGCAGCGTGTTCATTGGTGATCGCCAGGTGGATGCCCTGCCGGCGAAGGCGCGCGATCTGGCGATGGTTTTCCAATCCTACGCACTTTACCCCTACATGACGGTTGCTGCGAATATTGCCTTGCCTCTTGAAATGCGCCGCTTGTCTGCGCTTCAACGCCTCCCGCTTCTTGGCCGGCTAATGCCTGGTGCGCGTCCCCTGCGGGCTTCGATTTCACGCGATGTAGTGGCCACTGCAGCGCCCTTAGGGCTTGAGGCGCTGCTGCACCGAAAGCCGGCGCAGCTCTCGGGAGGGCAGAGACAGCGCGTGGCCTTGGCGCGGGCCATGGTGCGACACCCGGCCGCCTTTCTAATGGACGAGCCCCTATCCAATCTTGATGCAAGGCTTAGGGCTGATGCGCGGGCTGAAATCGTCTCCCTCACGCGCAGGCTGGGTGTCACGACAATTTATGTGACGCATGACCAATCGGAAGCCATGGCCATGGCTGATCGAATTGCTGTCATGGAAGGGGGCAACGTCCTGCAATTGGCGGCACCACAAGCGCTTTATGACGATCCGCAAAGCCTGGCCGTCGCGCGCTTTGTTGGCACCCCGCCCATCAATATTTGGCCAGTTGATGTTACATCGCGCAGCGCGCTGATGATGAGCGGCATTCATCTACCCTTCCACGCGGGCGGCTTTTCAGGACCCGCACTGCTTGGGATACGCCCGGAAGCGCTTGAATTGAATGGCCATGGGCTTGCGGCTCGCCTATTGCGCATGGAAAAACTGGGAATGGAAACGCTGGTGCATTGCCAAGTTGCAGGCGTACCAGATCCAACAATTCTTCGCCTTCCCCCAGCGACAGCTGAGCGCCTTTCCGGTCAGGATACCATCCATATTCTGCCAAGGCGTGCCATTCTTTTCGACCGTGATGGTGCGCGGCGCCCGCTCTATGAAGCGGAGTCTGTTCATGCGTAGCGCGGGTCCTTCAGCGCGGCTGTTGCGGGCGGAAGCCTTGACTGCCTATCTGCTAAGCTTGCCCGCCTTTCTGCTGATGTGGGCAATGTTGCTTGGCCCCGCGGTTTCCGTAGTGCTGCTTTCCTTCACGGATTGGAACTTTGGCGAGGCAAGCCTTCGGTGGGCAGGGCTCGATAATTACATCGAGCTGTGGGGCGATCGGGTGTTCTGGATCTCGCTCAAGAATACCATCATCTATGTGGGTATTTCTGTTCCGGCCACGGTGCTTCTTGGACTTCTTGCCGCCCTGCTGATCGAAAGTGTCAGCCACGGTAGGGCCTTTTACCGCGCTGCATTTTTTTTGCCGGTCGCGTCAACGCTTCTCGCCATGGCGTTGGTCTGGGAATTCATGTTCCACCCGACCGTTGGCTTCATCAATCAGCTTTTCCGAGCCCTAGGCCTGCCCACCGCTGATTGGTTGCAAAATCCTGATACGGCGCTTTTCGCCTTGATTGCGATTGGTGTCTGGCAGAATCTTGGCCTTGCGATGATCCTTTTCATGGCAGGGCTGAAGGCGATCCCGAAGGATCTTTATGAGGCGCTTGGCATGGACGGTGCCGATGGCGCCTGGGAACGCTTTCGTCGCGTGACTTGGCCCATGCTTGGTCCCTCCCTTGTATTTGTCGTCGCCATCACGGCCATCCGCAGCTTTCAGGTCTTTGATACGGTCGCTGTGCTCACTGAAGGCGGGCCATCCAAGGCAACCGAAGTGCTGCTTTATACCATGGTGCAGCAGGGCTTCACCTTCCTGCGGTCAAGCTATGGGGCCGCGATTACCGTCATTTTCCTGATCCTGACGCTCTGCCTCACCATGCTCCAGACCATCGCTCTCGATCGGCGTGCGCATTATGGCTAAGCGTTTGAGTATAATTCTGCGTCACGCGCTGCTTATTCTTGGCGCTGGCATCATGCTTGCCCCCTTCGTGCTGATGATCTCCATTTCCTTTAAGCCACCAGGGGAAGTCTTCGCGCCTCAATTCACCCTTCTGCCGCAGCAATGGTATGCGGTGGAAAACTATACGGCAGCCTTCACCCGAGTACCGTTGGCGCGCTTTATTCTGAATGGGTTTCTAGTGACCCTTTGCATCTTTGCCATGCAAGCAATCACCGCGCTTCCCATGGCCTATGCACTGGCCAAGCTGCGCTTCGCTGGGCGCGAAACCTGCTTCACCTTGGTGGTCCTGGCGCTTCTCATCCCGCCCCAAGTCCCGGCGATACCGCTCTACATCGGCATGTGGCAGCTAGACCTTCTGAATACCTATGCCGGCATCATACTGCCCTCGACCATCAGCGTCTTTGGTATTTTCATGATGCGGCAATTCTTCCGCACCGTACCAAATGATCTGATTGCAGCGGCGCGGATGGATGGCCTTGGCGAGTTCGCCATTGTCTGGCGCATCATGTTGCCAACAGCGATGCCGGCACTGACAGCCTTCGCCTGCCTTTCCTTCATCTGGAATTGGAATGAATTCTTCTGGCCATTCCTGGTGGTCCAGGATGAGGCCTTGATGACCCCGCCACTTGGCATCGCCTTCTTCTCGAACGCGGAAGCTGGCACTTCCTTCGGCCCCCTTATGGCGGCGGCAACGGCTGTCACCGCCCCCTTGGTGCTGGCCTTTCTTCTTGCGCAACGCGCCTTTGTCGAAGGCGTGACAATGACAGGCATCAAATGACTCCCCAACCCCTCAGGAGAAATATCATGATCAATCGTAGGCACATGCTTCTTGGCACCGCTGCAGGGCTCGCTGCCCCGCTTTACGCGCGCGCCCAATCCAATATCGTGGAGCTCACGGCACAATATTCCATTCCGGAGCTTTTCCGCGGCCTGATGGAAGATGTGTCCACGGAGTTTTCCAAACAGAATCCGAATATTCGCGTCAATTGGCGCGCGCCCGAACAGGGCTATGAAGAAATCATGCAGCGCAACCTGCGTGATTCCATCACGCGTTCGCTGCCAGATGTTGCCTTCCACGGCCTCAATCGGCAGCGCACGCTTCTTGAGCGCGACATTCCGGTGGATCTGCGCCCCTTCATGACGGCAGATCCCAAGATTGCTGAGCAGGGCTATTCGGAGACGCTGCTGTCTCTCGGCCAGGTTGGCGGCAAGCAAACCGGGATCGGCTTCGCGCTCTCGACCCCAATCCTTTACTACAATGTTGATCTGATGCGCCGCGCGGGTGGTGATCCTGCGCGTCCGCCTTCAAGCTGGGACGAGGTGATCAATCTTTCGCGTGCGATCTCGGGCCTCAGTGACAATACCACCGGCATGTTCTTCGATTGGACAATCACCGGCAACTGGTCCTGGCAAGGTCTGGTCTTCAGCCATGGTGGCACCATGCTGAATGCGGAAGAAACCCAGGTTGCCTTCAATCAGGAACCGGGGCTCCGCGCCATCCGCACGTTGCGTCGGTTTGTTGATGAAGGGCGGATGCCAGATATTCGTCCGGCAACGATGTTCACTGATTTCTTTTCCGGACGCCTGGGCATTTCCATGCAGTCAACGGCACAGCTTGGCCGCTATAATCGCGAAATTGGCGGACGCTTCCCATTGCTGACTGGGCGCTATCCGCTTTCTGCACCGAATGGACGAGTTCCGGCAGGCGGGAACGTGGCCATGATGTTCACGCGTGATGCGCAGAAGCAGCGCGCGGCATGGGAATTCATTAAATTCGCAACCGGTCCCATTGGCGGCACCATGATGGTGAACCACACCGGCTATATGCCCGCCACGACCATCCCGGCCGAACGTGAGGAAATGCTGGGGCGCTTCTATCGCGAGAACCCCAAC
>CALRPR020000074.1:0-18933 GCA_943370125.1 Allobosea thiooxidans
TGGAACAAGGGCCCGCCAAGGAAGAGTGAGAAATTCTCGGTATCCTTGTTTGGGGTCCCGAGGGGTTCGGCAGAATCCATCACATGGCCCTTCCAGGCAGGTTCACTTGGGTTTCGGAAGACGCGCCCGCAAAAGGTTATTCTGATCCCAGATCAGAAAGGGCCTAAGGCGGGCGCGCCCTCCATCATCTGGATTTAGCGCCATCGCACGCCAGATTCATCAGCTTCCGGAAGACTGACAAAACGCTCTACACATCGGTGGTGACGGTCACGCTCCCCTTTCGCACAGCAGCCTTGAGCGCAGCATGATCACGTTCGGCCTGATCCGCATAGGCAAGGGCGAAATCGCCCATCGCCTCATCGAACTCGTCACCCTTGCCGAGATATCCTGCGATAAGCCTAACATCAGCACTGCGCGCATGTGCGCGCGCAAGTGACCAGCCGCAGACCTTGCCGTAGATCTCCATCAATTCCTCATCGAAGGTCTCGACCAGCGGCTTGATCTTCGCGTCACGCAATTGCCGGAAATAGAATTGTTTTCCGCCTGGCCCAGTGACCCATCCAAGAAACAGGTCAGACGCCGGCTGCATGAGCCGCTGACCCATCACGACCCGCTGGCCATGATGTGGGTAGGCGCTTTCGCCGGCATGCGGTTCAAGCACCGATCTGGTAACTTCCTTAACTTGCAGAAATAGTGGATCATTTGTTGCAGACATCAGCAATATGATCCAACAGCGCCGCCCAACGCTCCCGACTCCAACCACCTTGATGGCTGCATCTACGATCCTGTAGCGATCCAGCAATACGCGCCGGTCATCCGCAAGCGTGTCGCGGTAGGCAGCGAAAACTTCATTCAGAACCTTCTCGAAAGCGGGAGTGCGCGCGGCGTCGGGATGGAAAATGAGAGGTGCCGCATCGCGAATGGCTGTGCGCCCGCCGACAATTTCAGCCAAGCGCGGAAAGTCGTATTCAGAACTGCTGCCGTCCATCGCCTTACTGACCCGCGCGCGAAGCCGCTCTGCCGTTGCTAGCGGCACTTCCGCAACCACATCCTCGGCCGTGATACGCGCATACCAAACGTCAAGCGGCGACATGCGTGCAAATTCCCGCAGACGTTTACGGTAGCTGCGCGCGCAGGCGATAGCCGCGGCCTGCCCGTCCTTATCCGCAAGGCCATTCGCCCGTGATGCCAGCACGAAGGATGCGACAAGCCGCTTGACATCCCATTCCCATGGCGCTGGCAAGGTCTCATCGAAATCATTGATGTCGAACAATACATTGCGCTCGGGCGAAGCGAAGCCACCGAAATTGGAAAGATGACAATCACCGCAGGCCTGCACGTGCAAGCCGGTGGAAGGCATTCTCGCCAGATCACCCGCCATGACCGCCGCGGCGCCGCGATAGAAGGCGAAGGGGGATTGCAGCATGCGTCCGTAGCGAATGGGCACCAGTTCGGGCAGCCGATCAGGGTCAGATGCTTGCAGTATCGCCACCGGGTCCGGGCGATCCGCTGGCCGCTTCCATATGGCCTGGGCTGTGCGCGGAACCTTGTCTCGCAACGCCTTGCCGGCTTCAAACCTGTCATCCAGTGAGGCGCCGTGGCTGGCCGTTGCTTTGGGCACCGCTGCAATTGCCGGGGCCGGCAGCGGCGCTTTAGCAACCACTTTCTTGCTTGAGGGCGCGCGTGACGATTTGACGGATTTTTTCATGAGCTTCGCTCCTTTGCCAGGGCATCCGGACTGACTGCAATCTGCAATCGCTCACCAACAAGCATCAAAACAGCACTGCCTTGTTGATAAAGATCAAGAAGCGGCCAATGCCCAGCATGCTGGCTCGATCGCCCTCAAAGGATTTTGATCTTGATCAAGGTCTCTAGTGCAGACAGGGTCTAGTGGGGACCATGGCAGCATGCCCGCACGCGACAAAGGCGCGGGTTACAGACCGCCAAGCAAAGCCTGACCTATCGCGTTGCATAAAAAGACGAACCCAAGGACGAAGGAAACCAGCATCATGCGTCTGCCAAAGCTTATTGCCCTCACAGGGTTCATAGCCGCGCTGATGGCAAGCGCCGGTGCGGGCGCACAGCAGATCCGCGGCACGCTTGGTGCGCCCGATGCGGTAATGACCCCGAACCCCTTCAGCCTACCAGCGCCAACGCCGCCCTTCACCGGCACCATCATGCCCAATGTGGGTGATAGTAGCGTCGCTTGGCCACCTCAGATTGCCGCACCCTCCGATGCGCCGAATGTCCTTGTGATTCTAACGGATGATGTCGGCTTTGGTGCGCCTTCCACCTTCGGCGGTGTCATCCCAACACCCGCGCTGGATCGCGTGGCGCAGGCCGGGCTGCGCTACACGCAATTCCACACCACGGCGCTCTGTTCTCCAACGCGGGCTGCGCTACTGACTGGCCGCAATCACCATTCCGTTGGCTTTGCCACTATTTCCGAAACCACCACCGGTTTTCCAGGCTACAACTCCATCATCCCACGTGAGACCGCGACGATTGCCGCGACGCTCCAGGCCACGGGCTATGCGACGGCTTGGTTCGGCAAGAACCACAATGTGCCAAGTTGGGAAGCGAGCCCAGCCGGGCCCTTCCATAATTGGCCATCCGGCATGGGCTTCGACTATTTCTACGGTTTCGTCGGCGGCGATACGAGCCAGTGGCAGCCCGGCAATCTGTTCCGGGGCCACACGCCGATCCATCCCAATCTCGGCGTGCCTGGCTGGAACCTGACTACTGCGACAGCGGACGACGCCATCGCCCATATCCGGCTCAACACCTCGGTCGCGCCGAAGCGGCCTTGGTTCATCCACTACGCCCCGGGCGGCGCCCATGCGCCCCACCACGCTACCCCGGAATGGATTGCCCGCTTCCGCGGCCAATTCGATGAAGGGTGGGACGTGCTGCGCCAGCGCATCTTCGACAATCAGCGCCGCATGGGGGTTATTCCCGCAAACGCGCAATTGCCGCCGCTGCCCGATGTTGTGCCGCGGTGGGCCAGCCTTTCGGCGAATCAGCGGCGGCTCTATGCGCGCCAGATGGAGGTTTATGCTGCCTACCTCGCCTATACTGATTTCGAAATCAACCGAGTAATTCAGGCCGTAGATGAGGCCGGTCAGTTCGACAATACGCTGATCATCTACATCAGTGGCGACAATGGCGGCAGCGCAGAAGGCGGGCTTGATGGTACAGTGAACGAAGTGGCTTGGTTCAACGGTACCTTGTTCTCCGTAGATCAAATGCTGCCGTTTATTGACGATTGGGGGAATGACCGTACTTACAACCACATGTCCGCAGGCTGGACTTTCGCGCTCAACACGCCCTATCGCTGGACTAAGCAGATCGCTTCGCATCTTGGTGGTACGCGCAATGGCATGGCGATTTCCTGGCCACGCCGCATCACCGAACGCGGCGCCATTCGTCACCAGTTCCACCACGTGATTGACGTTGTGCCGACCATTCTGGAGGCGGTTGGCGTGCAGGCGCCCACGATGGTCAACGGCATTGCACAGCGCCCGATTGAGGGTGTCAGTATGGCCTATACCTTTGATGCCGCGGGCCGCGAGGCACCCAGCCAAAGGCGCACCCAATACTTCGAAATGCTGGGCAATCGCGCAATCTACCATGATGGTTGGATGGCCAATACCACGCCGCCCGTCGTGCCGTGGGATTCGCAGTCACCCAAGCCGGCTGATGTGATGCATGGCTATACCTGGGAACTCTACAATCTGGCCGCAGATCCGACGCAGATGAACGACCTTGCAGCGCGGGAGCCCGCGCGGCTGCGTGCGATGCAAGACATCTTCATGATGGAGGCAGCGCGCTACCAGGTTCTGCCGCTCGACAATAGTGTCTTGACGCGGATGATCTCCGCACGGCCTGGTCCGGCGGCTGGTCGGCAGCAATTCGCCTATACTGGCCCCGTCGCTTCGATCCAAGGCAATGCCGCCCCGAGCCTTCTGAACCGTTCCTACCGTATTACGGCTGAAATTGAAGTACCGCAGGGCGGCGCCAATGGCGTGTTGCTGACGCAAGGCGGGCGCTTTGCCGGTTACGGCTTCTACCTGCATCAGGGTCGTCCGGTCTTTCTCTGGAACTTTCTCAATGTGCAGCGCCATCGCTGGGAAGGGCCAGCCGCCTTGCCGCCTGGGCGTCATACGCTGGTCTTTGATTGGCAGATGCAGCCGCAGGGCATGCCCTTTGGCCGCGGCGGCACAGGCACACTGACAGTCAATGGAAGGCAGGTCGCGCAGCGGGCGCTCGCCAATACGCTGCCCTTCACCGTCGCCTGGGACGAAACCTTCGATGTCGGCCTGGATACCGGCACATCGGTGGATGATGGCGATTATACCTCCCCCAATCCCTTCACCGGGCGGATTGTGCGGCTGACCATTGACCTGGGCGATAGCACGACCACCCCGGCATCGCTGCAAGCGCTGCAGGATGAAATAGCGCGGCGGCAGATCAGGAGGGACTAATGCCGAAAGCCCGGTGGGCCATGGATTGGGATTCGGGCAAGCGGCGCCGAGCGGTAGTTGGGATGGCAGCAATGGCTGCCATCCTCACCTGTGCCAGTCAGTCGCTGGCGCAAGCACCGCAAGCAGGCGCGGCAGGTAATGCGGAGGAACTGGCCCGCGCCGCGCAGAACCCGATTGCGGCGATGATCAGCGTTCCTTTTCAGAACAATATGAATTTTGGTTATGGTCCGAACGACCACATCCAGAACGTGCTCAACATCCAGCCGGTCGTGCCCTTCAGCTTGAACGAAGACTGGAACCTGGTCACGCGCACGATTCTGCCGGTCATCTCGCAGCCGGGGATGGCTCCTGGGGAAGGCACGACCTTCGGCCTGGGTGCCACGCAATTCTCTGGCTTCCTGTCCCCGGCGCAGACCGGGCGGCTGATCTGGGGCGCCGGCGCGGTGGTGCAGGCGCCAACCACAACAGATCAGGCGCTTGGCAGCAACATCTGGGGCGGCGGCCCAAGCTTTGTCGCGCTCACCATGACGGGGCCTTGGGTGGTCGGCGGGCTGGTGAACAACATCTGGTCAGCCGGCGGCGAGGGGCGCAATCAATACAACATGCTGACGATGCAGCCCTTCGTGAACTATAATTTTGCGTCGTCGCCCGGCACCTATATGTCCTTCTCACCAATCATCACTTCGAATTGGGAGGCTGAGTCCGGCCAGCAATGGACAGTGCCGCTGGGTCTTGCGCTGGGGCAGATCCTTCGTATCGGGCAGCAGCCTATAAATGCGCAGCTTGGCGCGTATTATAATGCCATCCGACCGGATATAGGACCCGAATGGCAGCTTCGCTTCCAGATCCAGTTTCTATTCCCGCGCTGACGCGCGCGCGGCGACTGGCAGGCTGGGCGGCTCTGCTTGCCGCGATCCTGCTGCCCTTGGGCATTGTAGCGCTGCTGACGCTATCAGCAGAACCTCGGGCGCGTGAGGCAGCGCGTGCAGGCTTTGTCGGCTCGGCAAGCTGCGGCAGCTGCCATGCGCGGGAATATGGCGACTGGCGCAGCAGTGATCACGCGCGCGCCATGGCTGCGGCAACACCGGTGAATGTGCTTGGCGATTTCTCCGGCGTGACAGTCCAGGATGGCCGACATAGCGCAAGCTTCCGGCGTGAGGGGGATCGTTACATTATCCGCACTGATGGACCGGGCGGGGCAGTCGCGGATTTCACCATTGCGGAGACCTTCGGCGTAGATCCGCTACAACAATATTTGGTGTTGTTTCCGGATGGGCGCCGCCAGGCGCTGCCCTGGGCTTGGGATAGCCGTCCGCGCGAACTGGGGGGGCAGCGCTGGTATCATTTGATGGCAGATGATCCACTGCCCGCCAGCGATCCGTTGCATTGGACTGGGCGCGAGCAGACTTGGAATTTCATGTGCGCATCCTGCCATTCAACTGGCTTGGTGCGCGGATATGATCAGACGACGGATCGCTACGATACAAGCTGGACCGAAATCAGTGTGGGCTGTGAAAGCTGCCACGGGCCAGGGGCAGCGCATGTGGCCTGGGCGCAGGCCGATGCTGATAAAGGCAATCCGCATCGCGGGCTTTCAGCATGGTTTCGCGATGCTTCCGGTGGCGCCTGGCGCTTCGCCAAGGATGATCCTCGTGGCATCGCGCGTTGGGATGGGCCGCCGCGGCAAGCCACCGCTGCTCAGGTGGAAAGCTGTGCGCCGTGCCATTCGAGATCGCGCCCGCTGGTCGCAGACCCGCTGCCAGGCCAGCGCTTTCTGGACACGCATGCACCCATGCTGCTCCAGCAGGGCGAATATCACGCTGATGGCCAAATTCAGGGCGAAGTATTTGAGTGGGGATCCTTCGCGCAAAGCCGCATGCAGCGCGCCGGCGTGGTCTGCGCCGATTGCCACGAACCGCATCGCGGTACGCTGCGCGCAGAAGGCAACGCCGTCTGCGCGCAATGCCATCTGCCGGCACGCTTTGATGTGGCGGAACATCATCGGCATCCGCCCGGCAGTGCTGGCGCGCAATGCGTATCCTGCCACATGCCAGCCGTGACCTATATGGGCATTGATCGGCGCCGGGATCACGCCTTCAGCATCCCGCGCCCTGATGTGGCGTCGCAGATCGGTGCGCCAGATGTTTGCACATCATGCCACACAGATCGCCCGCAATCTTGGGCGGCAAGCCAGATCGTGGAATGGTTCGGACCGCGCCGCCGCGATGATCCGCACCCGGCCTTGGCGATCCATGCGGGACGACATGGGGATGCCGGTGCGGATAGGCTGCTCGCCGCCGTCGCGACCAACCGCGCCCATGCACCGATCCTGCGCGCGACTGCCATTTCCCTATTGCCCATGCCGCCATCCCAGGCATCGGCACAAGCGATTGGCGCGACCTTGCTGGACCCGGAACCACTGGTGCGCGCGGCGGCGCTTCGCACCTTGGATGGGCTGCACCCGCGCAATCGCCTGCACGCAGCGCGCTTTCTGGCAGACGAAACACGGCTGGTGCGCATTGACGCAGCACGCGCCCTTGCCCCCGTGCCGCTGGAAGCCTTGCCAGAGGCTGCGCGCACGGCCTTCACCCAGGCTTGGGCGGAATTGCTCACGAGCGAGCGTGTCGCAGCCGAGCGGGCAGAGGCGCATGTGAATATCGCTGCCTTGCTCACCGCGCGTGGTGACAGCGCGGGCGCCGAGGCTGCCTATCGCGATGCCTTGACGCGCGATCCGACGCACCTTGGTGCGCTGGTGAATTTCGCGGATTTCGAAGCGCGGCGCGGGCAGAGCGAAGCTGCGGAAGCGATATTGCGACGTGCCGTTGCGGCGCATCCGCGTGAGGCCGAGGCGCATTACGCGCTGGCGCTGACACTCGCCCAACAGGGGCGCGTGGCGGATGCGCTTGGCCCGCTCCGTCAGGCAAGCGCGTTGCGGCCGGAAGAACCACGCTACGCCTATGTCCGGGGCATCGCGCTCAATCAATTGCGGCGGACGGAAGAAGCTGCGGCGGTGCTGCGCACAAATCTGGAACGCCATCCGCGGCACCGCGATAGCTTATTTGCGCTGGCGACTATTGAACGCGACCGCGCAAATATCGCTGAGGCTGAGCGGCTTGCCACCGCAGCGGCCGCGTTGAATCCAGCGGACCGGGAGACGGCGGCACTGCTTGCGCAATTGCGCGGACTTCGCGAGCGCTTACCCGCGCGACCGTAACGGCTTCTGGCGCTGTGTCAGGGTTACTCGATTTGAATCAACAAGCCACCCGCGCCTTACTGCAATGCGTAGCCGCTACCCGATCACTGCGCCGAGCGCCCGCTACTGAGCGAGATCATCAATTCCAGAGTTGCGCATTCCATTGTCTCGGAGAACCATTTAGGGTCGTCTCGATGAAAAGGGCCCTACTCACTACGCCGGATTGCGCGAACACGCCCACGCGCGCGCCAAGCGGCGAAGCTTTGCTTGATTCTCAGCATCAGCGCATGCGGCAGACTACCATAAACGAAGCCATTATTGGCGTTCTCTGGACGGCGCAGATCCGGGCCAGGCCAGACAAAGATGTTCACCTCAGTCACGATCACCCAACAGGGTCCATCTTGTAGTCCAAGCCTATCGCGTGTCGCCGCCGGTATCTCGACACCGGCAGCAGCGTCAGCTGGGGGTGAGGAGGTGATCGGGAAAACCACAACTTCGTCACGACCATCCTCCCCGCGCAGCAGCGCAACAATAGCGGCAGGACGATCCTTGGTACCTTCCTCGCGCCCGGCCCCACTCTCATGACTCCAAAGATAGGCGTAGCGGATGACATCGCCGACGGCCGGAAGCACCGGCCTAGCGGACTTCATGATCGTAGAGCTTGCTTTCCTCTGACGGTTCAGCCTGAAGGATAGCGTCGGCGAGGTCCTGCGGCATGTCTTCACTCCGCATTACCTGGCGGTCCCGCCGCTTTAGGCGCTCATATTCCTCGATGGAGATCATGACCGTCCGTGGCCGGCCATTGCGAGTGATAGCGACAGGTTGGACCAAGGCCTTATCCTGGTAGAGGCCGAAATTTCGTTGGGCTTCTGCAGCACCGACTTTGAGCATGGGCTCGGACATGGAAAGACCTCCGTAAACTACGTAATATGCATAACCCATGCTGCATCAGATTTCCATGGCTGTTTGCAGTCAACTGAGGTTGCAAAGTTATAATGGTTAAAGCCAAAGCCAAACTGGCGTCCGAGGGCCCCTCCCCCCAGAGAGTTTCGCCTTCTTGGTCGCCACTGCTGCTCCAGTCGCCACCTAGCCGAACCGGCTCCCCTCCCCAGGCGACCACCTAAACCCCCTTGAAAACAAAGCTTTTTCTGGCGACCTTGAGGGTGCTCAAGCGGAATATTCCAGCGTTTTTTCTCCGAAGCCCCGAATTCTCTCCAAAGCTTGAGGGTAGGCCGATTTTTCCAACAAGGTTTAACGCGTTGATCTGAAATGGTTTTATCTATGCTGCGGTGCAGCGTGGTTGGGAAATGGACTGGTGGGGCGGTGGGGGCTGAGAAGGGAAAGTTGATCGGGGCCTACAAGGTTTTTGGGGGAATTTCGCTTATACTTCCGATCTGGCGTCTGCGGGCCTGAAGCGGAACGGCCGCTATGGTGACGTCCAAACGGTCCCGGAGGGCGGCGGCGGGTATCCGGTGCCGGCGCCTATCCGATCAAGCGATATTCGGCTCATCAGGCGTGGCCCTTTACCTCTGCCGTGGCCAAATTGCCCCATTGAGTGGAAGAACCGCCAACACCCAAAATCCATCCCTCCACCTGCGCGATGACCTTTTCCTGCGGTGCCAGGTCGGGTTGCAGGAAGCCAGCGAGGCTGCCGTCTCGATTGGCTTGGGAAAGCCAGGCGGCGATGGAGTAGGCATCATGCTGATCGCCGGTGCGGTCGGCGCGGGGGTAGGCGTGGCTCCAGAGCGCGGGATAGACCTCGGCGATGGCGGATTTGCCCTGCGGAATCTCCCACCCGTCAAAGGGCCAAAAATGTACGCGCGGGCCGAGTTGTTGGCGGATGAAGCGCAGCCAGGGGATGCCGGCATGGGTGGATTTGGCGACGGTGCCCTGCACATCAAAATGAAAGACGGATTTCGCATTGCCGGCGCGTTCTTCGGTCAGCCTCCGCCAACGGACATTGCCCATGCGCTTGGCACCATTGCCCGCCGAGCCATCGCGCACGAAATCCACATAGGTGTGATCATTATCCGTCGGCCAGTGCCGCTGAAAATCATCGAGAAACCAGGGCCATTCAGGCCGCAGCCCATGCACTTCAAAATAGCGGAGCGGGAAGGAAAAGCCGTGATCTATGCCGACCAGTGTGGGTGGCCCATCGCGGAGCGTTTCCACCAACCAGGCAGCGATGCCCTTGCGGGTCCAGTATTTGCGCGGGCTAGGTGGCGGGGGTACTTCAACTGGCGGCGTATTTCCTTCGGCTTGATAGACGCGCAGACCCTTCAGGCTGGCGATGGGGACTTCCGCGCCTGAATAATCTATGCCGATGGTGCGGGTGAAGGCGGGCATGTATTACGAAGCCCAGTTTGCCGATAGCGCCTCGGCCTGTCGCAAGACCGTCATAACCGCGCTGTCCTGAAGATCGGGCGGATAACCGTGCTTGCGGAGGATGCGCTTCACCAGGACGCGCATCCGCGCCCGCGCGCTCTCGCGGTGCGACCAATCGACGGAGGCGCTGCCTTTGAGGCCGACGAGAAGTTCGTGCGCGATCACCTTCAGGGAATCGTTCCCCATCAGCTCGACCGCGCTCTCATTTTCCGCCAAGGCGTCGTAGAACGCGATCTCGTCCTGCGACAAACCTTCCTCTTCGCCACGTCGGCGCGCGGCGCGGACATCCTTGGCGAGGTCGATCAGCTCCTGCAACACTCCGACGGTGCTGATCGCGTTCGTGTGGTAGCGGGCGATGGCGGCTTCAAGACGCTCGGAAAAGCGCTTGGTCTCGACAACGTTCGTCGTGCTGCGCGAGCGGATTTCGTCATTCAACAGCTTTCTCAGGGCCTCAAGCGCGAGGTTTTTCTTTTCAAGTTGCTGAACCTCAGCCAGAAATTCGTCAGACAGGATCGAGATGTCCGGTGTCTTTATGCCTGCCGCCGCAAGAATGTCGACAATCTCCGTCGAGATGACCGCGCGGTCGAGGATCTGTTGGATTGCGAATTCGCGATCAGCAGCGCCCTTGCCGGCACTATCGGCCGACTTCACCAGAGCGGCACGCACCGTTTGAAAGAAACCAACTTCATCCCGTATTGCCCGGGCTTCATCGCTTGCCGATGCCAAGGCGAAGGCTTTAGAAAGGGCGAGGACGGCATCCTGATAGCGGCGGTTCTCCCGACGCTTGCCTTCCTCGCTGGTTTCCTTCGCCGCCGCTTCATGTTACCGGCTTCGACGCGCCGTCGATGCACACGATGTATATCGACAAACCCATGAAGGGCCACGGGCTGATGCAGGCTATTGCGCGGGTGAACCGGGTTTTCCGCGATAAGCCCGCTGGCCTTGTTGTCGATTATATCGGGATCGCCCAGAACCTGAAAAATGCACTCGGCCAGTATTCCGGTTCAGATCAGCGTCAGGCCGGAATCGATGAGGCCGAAGCTGTTGCCGTGCTGCTTGAGAA
The DNA here is from genome assembly GCA_943370125.1 of Allobosea thiooxidans. Lineage (GTDB taxonomy): Bacteria > Pseudomonadota > Alphaproteobacteria > Acetobacterales > Acetobacteraceae > Neoroseomonas. The sequence continues at coordinate 11,126 of CALRPR020000074.1, forward strand.
GTACGAGGTCGTGAAGGCGATGTATCACGGCTTCGACTATACCCGCGGCTTGGCTGGCACGCCGCATGAACGGTTGATTGTGCTTGCCGAAGCGATCGAATGGATTTTGACGCGCCAAGCCACATATCCCGGACGATCACGAGCTTCAGCGCATCCTTCGGGTCTTTGGCGCGCTTCGCCAAGAGATCGCGCCTAGCCTTGGTGCCGATGTGCGGTTGCCAACCCTGCGGGTCCGCAGCCGAGCCGGTCATCACAACCTTGACCATACCCGCTGCGTCGTCATCGCTGTGCCAATCAGGCCGAAGCGCGATGATCTGGTTGTAGAGCGCCACGCAGATGCGGCGGCTCATGCAGACCACCATGGCCTTGCCGTCCATCGCGGCGACGCGGTCTTCGAAGTGCCGCACCAGATCGGCGGCCACCATCGCCAACCGCTTCTCGGAGCCGACCAGCGCCTCGACGGTCGCCCACTTGCGCTTGATCTTCTCCTGCTCAGTAATTGCCTCGTCTTCGGTCAGCTCCTCGATCTCGGCATCGATCCTTGGCTTCTCCTCGTCGGGAAGCTCGATACGCGCAAGGCGGCTCTCGTAGTAGATCGGTACCGTGGCGCCATCTTCCACCGCCCTGCTGATGTCGTAAACGTCAATGTATTCGCCGAATACAGCAGGCGTGTTGACGTCATCTTTTTCGATCGGCGTTCCGGTGAACCCGATGAAGGACGCGTTCGGAAGGGCGTCGCGCAAATACTTGGCGAATCCATAGGCAATCTCGCCAGTTTTCTGTTCGATCCGTGCCCGAAAGCCATACTGGCTCCGGTGGGCTTCGTCGGCGATCACGACGATGTTCCGGCGATCCGACAATATCGGATAGGTCGATTCGCCGGTTGCCGGCGAGAACTTCTGAATGGTCGTGAAGACCACGCCGCCGGAAGCACGACTAAGCGCCGATTGCAGACCCTCGCGGCTGTCGGCCTGAATAGGCGTTTGCCGGATCAGATCGCGGCACATCGAAAACGTGCCGAATAGTTGGTCGTCTAAATCGTTGCGATCAGTGATGACGACGATCGTCGGGTTTTCCATCTGCGGGTGGCGAACCAGTTGCCCCGCGTAAAAGGCCATCCGCAGGCTCTTGCCGGAACCCTGGGTATGCCAAATCACCCCGATGCGCTTATCGCCGGGCGAGTAACCGGCGACGCCAGGTAACCCGAATTCTGCTGGGTCTTCTCGGAAGCCCAGCTTAGGGCTATTCGACGGAGCTCTTTTGTTGAGCGAAAGGGCGCGCACAGTCGAGTCTACCGCTCGCTTCACCGCATGGAACTGATGATAGCCCGCGATGATTTTCGCGAGGCCCAAACTCGTCTCGCCGAACACCGTGAAATCGTGCAGCAGATCGAGCAGGCGGCGACGCTCAAAAACGCCTTCGATCAGGATACTGAGTTCTGGCTGGCCCTTCGCGGCGATCATTTTGCCGTCCGTGGTGCGCCAGGGCATGAAGCGCTCTTGATCGGCGGTCAATGAGCCGACGCGGGCCGTGATGCCGTCCGAGGTGACAAGGACCGCGTTCGTTCGGAAGAGCGACGGGATTTGCGCCTTGTAGGTCTGAAGCTGGTTGTGGGCGCCAGCAAGTGTCGCGTTCTCGCCGCCTGGCGCCTTCAGCTCGATCACGCCAAGCGGTAGGCCGTTGATGAAGATGACGATGTCCGGCCGCCGGTTGATGTTGCCTTGAATTACCGTGAACTGGCCCGTCGCCAGCCAGTCGTTTGCGGTGAGGTCGTCGAAATCGATCAGGCGAACCTTGTCGCCGCGGATCGTGCCGTCTTCGCTATAGAATTCGACATCGACGCCTTCGACCATCAGCTTGTGCAATCGGCGGTTCTCTTCGACAAGCGACGGCTTCTCGGTGGCCAGAACCTTGCGCAGCGCATCACCGCGCGCCTCAGCCGGAATCGTGGGGTTCAGCCTTTCGATGGCCGCTGTCAGGCGCTTCAGGAGAACGACATCCGCATAGGCCTCGCGCTCCGGCGCCTTACCGTCCGGGCCGATCTCGGCATCGGTGGCAAGCGTGTAGTCGAGAGCGGCAAGTTGATCGAGGACCAGTTGCTCAATGACGGCTTCGGAGAGATATGCCATCAGGATATGCCCTGATCTGAAGGCGTCGGTAGCGCTTCTGGGGGTGAAATGATGACGTCGCCGAAAAGCCGATGGCCTAGTCGTGCGCCCCGCGATCCGAAGTCGTCATGCGCAAAATCCATGAAAGATACATTTTGATCCTTTAAGAGTCGGAACACTCTTCTTTCTTCGTCGTCAGGGTAGGGAACCTCAGGGATTAAATCATCAATATACAACTGATATAGCGGCATCCAGAACTGATCCAAGTCATAGTCAGAGATGTTGCCTTTCCGCCTTTTCGCAGCCACTGCACGCGCCCAAGCCCGAAATCTGCGAAGCGGCATGCCCATCTTCTTGGAATATTAATGCCCCATAGCAACGACAATCGGATCACCTGAGGCGATGCACCTCGAAGCAATCTCCCGTTGGCCGCTGCGACCCAGCTGCAACAGATAATGAAGGCACCAGACAATGTTATCGGATTGGCCCAGCTCGAATGATCGATCTAGCAGCTTAAGCAGACGCGCCTCAACCCGATCTTCCACTCGTGGATCCGAAGAGGGGTAGTGCCGCAGCCAACGCTGAATAATCGGGATAATAGTTGGGAAAAAGAAAGAAAAACGGAACAAGGAATCCTCGATGAATCGCTCTTCAGCGGAATCCATTGCCAACAAGCCAGGCTCTTTTGGAAATCGATCTACAAGCGCAGAAAGCGCGTATTTCATCACACTCCCGTCGGGAAAGTCCTTGCTAAGTTCAAGTGCGCGATCGAGGATCGCTCGAATCTGGCGGAGATCGAGCCCCTGTTGAGTGGTGTTTACCTCCTCTGGTTCAGGTGGGGCACCGAGTAGAAGGCTGATCTCTGTAACCCAGGCTTCCCTTCTTGGCACAGGCAGCTCGATCACCGTCGTTTTCCGAAGGTTCAGCGAGAGGGCGTAGCGCTCCAATTCTCGGGACAAGTCGAGTAGAAACTGATCACATGCTTTTCGATCAGGTAGGAAGACCGTGTAGTCGTCAATGTATCGGGTGAATCGATACTTGCTACGCAGCGCTGCGTCGACAGGGGACAGAAGCGCTTCTGCAACGATAGATGATGTTCCAGGTCCAATCGGCAGGCCTTTGGTCTCGCCTCTTTGGCAAAGGCGAACGCCCCGATCAACGTTGTTGTACCAGTTTCGGGCATTTCGATTTGCGGGGAGCTTTGCGATGGCGTGCCCAACCAAGGCCCATGGCAGGGCGTGACTGTAGACGCTTGGATAGAAGCTGGTGATGTCGGTCTTGAGGAGATAACTCATACCAAAATCTGACAGCGGGTCCTGATCCTCGGCGACACCGTCGTCGGCTACTTGATTGTAGGCATGCACCAGCATTCGCCCATCCGACTGAAGGCCAAACTCGAGTTGGGAGTTCGGGCTCTCGCAGAACGGCAGGATGTTTTCCCATCCTTCGCTGATGGCATGCACGAGTTCGACATAGGCCCGTGGGTGCGGGATCGCCATGACGCGCGGGATGTTAGGGTGCCGGGTGCGTTTGAACGGCATCAAATCATAGCCCTCACGCCAGCGACATCTAAGCGTTCTCAAGGAGTCTGCAACAGCAGGGGTAAAAAGGCGCGAATGAAAGATTGGCGGAAGCTCTTCTTTGTGGTCGTGCTGGCGTGGAAGATAGTTCTGTGTGAGCAGCGCCTCTTTAACGGTGTCGCGGGTCAGACCATTCAGATCTATACGGGGTGGGGTCAGGGTCATGCCGCCTCCCCGATGAGCTTTTCGGCTTCCTTGACGCGAACTTCGCCGGACATGAGCTTTGGCAGAAGCAGATCGCGCATGGCTGCCAGTGATTGGCTTTCATCGACGTTGGCCCGATACTTCGCAAAGAAAGGGGCGACTGTATTCGAGAAAGCCTGACAGACATCTGGCCCCGCATAGATAAAGGGCATTGCATTCATTCGGCCTTGAGAGAGCTTCAGCTGCACAGCGCCGGTTATGTAAGGCGTGACAACCTCATGCTGGAAATACAACAGAAGCTGTTCTGTGCTAACTGAGCCTTTGCCTTGAAGCACATGCGCGTGATTGTTCACCCATATCTTACCCCAAACGTATTGCGTAAATTCTCCGACGCGGATATTGAGAAAGTTACCCGCGCCTATCATGCCTGGCGTGGCGAAGACGAAGCGGGCGCCTATGAGGATGTTCCGGGCTTCTGCAAGGCGGCAACACAGGAGGAAATCAAAGGCCACGGATATGTGCTGACGCCGGGACGTTATGTCGGCGCGGCGGATACCGACGAAGACGATTTGCCTTTTGCAGAGAGGTTTTCCGTCCTTCGAGAGAAGTTGGATGCCCAGTTCAATAGGGCGGGAGACCTAACGGTAGAAATCCGCAAGCGGTTGGCAGGAGTTGTTGCGTGATCCCATCGACGCCGCTCACGCTAAAAGATGTTGCGGAAATCATCATGGGGCAATCGCCGGCAGGCGAAGATTGCAATCGAGAGGGTTTGGGGCTGCCACTCCTGAATGGCCCTACCGAGTTTGGTCCATCACATCCGCATCCAACTCAGTTCACCACAGACCCAAAGAAGCGTGCACTTACGGGCGATCTACTGTTTTGCGTTCGTGGATCAACCACTGGCCGGATGAATTGGGCTGATCAAGAATACGCGATAGGTCGTGGAATTGCGGCAATTCGCCATAAGCTGAAACCAAAACTCCAACCACTTGTAAGGGCTGTCATCGAACAGCACTTACCAGCTTTACTACAGGCTGCGACCGGCTCGACATTCCCGAACGTGTCAGGACCGCAGCTAGCTAGTATTCCGTTTCCGAGTTTGAAGCCTTCGGCGGCGGTAGCTATTGCATCTATTCTCGGCGCGCTGGATGAGAAGATTGAGCTGAACCGGCGGATGAACGAGACGCTGGAGGCGATCGCGCGGGCGTTCTTCAAGGATTGGTTCGTCGATTTCGGCCCAACCCGCGCCAAGATGGAAGGCCGCGGGCCCTACCTCGCCCCGGACATCTGGTCCCTCTTCCCCGACCGCCTCGATGACGAAGGCAAGCCGGAGGGGTGGAAGCGAGAACCTCTTGGCACGCACATGTCGAATTTGGACTCGAAGCGCGTTCCAGTCTCTGGTGGGGAACGCGCCAAGCGACAGGGGCCATTCCCTTATCACGGCGCTACTGGAGTGATGGACCACATCGATGCCTACCTATTCGATGGCATCTATCTTCTAGTAGGCGAAGACGGTTCGGTGGTGCGGGAGAACGGGATCGCCTTCCTTGCGCGTGCGGTCCACCATATGGCCGAGCTTGCGCGCATCGATGAACAGGATCTCACCCCGCCGGTCCCGCAGCTTTGCGTTCCGCGCGATGCCGTTCGACTTGTCCCGCGCCAGAAACCACAGGCAAACCGGAATCTGGGTCGAATAGAACAGCTGGCCCGGAAGCGCGACCATGCAATCCACCACAGCAGCGCCAAAGCCGGAACGCGATGCATCGCTGGACATCGCCTTTATTCGCGACAACGCCGCACCCATCCAGGGCACGGCAGCGCAGCGCTACCTTGAAGGTCGCGGCCTGATCATTCCGCCCGATGCGGATCTGCTGTTTCACCCCGACCTGACGCATTACGAAACCCGCACCGGCTATCCGGCCATGATCGGGCTCATTCGCAACGTCGCAGGTGAAGTGGTCGCGCTGCACCGGACCTACCTTGCGGAACAGCCAGACAAGGTGACCAAGGCGGCCATCGCAAAGCCGCGCATGATGATCGGCAAGACCGCCGGCGGCACGGTGCGGCTTGGCGCAATCACCGCACAAGGCTTGCTTGGCCTTTGCGAAGGTATCGAAACCGGCCTTGCCGTGATGCACGCATGCCCAACCCTGCCGGTCTGGGCAGCGCTTTCCACCAGCGGCATGGAGCAGGCGCAGCTGCCGCCCGAGGCAAGGCGCATTGTCATCCTCGCCGATCACGACCCCTCCGGCGCTGGGCTGCGTGCCGCGGAAGCCACCGCCGCCAAGCTGCAGCTTGAAGGGCGCGAGGTGCGCATTGCCATGCCGACAACGCCCGGCACGGATTGCCTGACCCTCTGCCAGGCCTGGGCCAGCGCCGGCAGGCCGCCCGCTGCGCGCAGCCTGGGCAGCTTCGAGACATGGAGCCAGACCCTGGGCGGCATCCTTCACGTGGCCGGCGTGCCGGGCTTTCTGGGCAACCTGGATGAGGTGATGGAGGCATTGGATAGCGAGGGCGGCAGCTGGCGCGCCTTTATCCAGCTTTGGTGGGACCGCTTTGGCAGCGCCGAGGTGAGCGTCAGTGATTTGATTGGCTTCGCGAGGGATGCGGAGGCCAGCCTGCCCATCAGTGCGAAGAACGACCATGGCCTGAAGGTCGCCCTCGGGGCTGCCTTTACCAAGCTCCGCGACCGTGCCTTCCGGACCAGCGATCGGCTTGTGCATCTTCGGCAGGGAAAACTGCTGCACAATTCGCAGCGTTGGCGCCTCGTACCTGCCCAGGAAGTGCCCGATCATGGGGGTCTTGGGGGTCTTATGGGGGTCTCTGATGTGAAGACCCCCATAGCTGGATCCCAGGAAATCCGCGGGTTTGACGGGTCTTGGGGGTCTTGGGGGTCTACTTCCATACCCTACACGCGCGCGCACACGCGTATAAATAAAAGAGAAGTCGAAAAAGACCCCCAAGACCCCCAAGACCCCCAAAGCGTAGAAAATTCAGATGGTTACGAGTGGGGGTCTTCCGAAGAGAGACCCCCACAGACCCCCAAAGACCCCCATTGGCTGGAGGGCGTGCCTTGAAGCGCCGCCCGAACAGCACCGGGCCGCCACGCGCGGGCCGAACCCCAAAGCCGGGCAGCGACGGTGTGCTCCGCCAAGAACCCCACCGCCGCCGCCCTCACCACCACCATCCCCATCAGGAGACAATCATGGCTCTCTCGACTCTCCCCATGTCCGCGGCGCTGGCAAGCAGGCCGCCCCGCATCAGCGGTAGCGATATCGGCACCGCACGCCGCCCAGGCGTCCTCGCGCTTGATCTGGGCACCACAACCGGCTGGGCACTCCGCTTTGGCGACGGCGGCACAATCTCCGGCACCATGACCTTCAAGCCCGGTCGCTTTGAGGGCGGCGGCATGCGGTTTTTGCGCTTCACGGATTGGCTGGTTGAAATCGCCATGCATGCGCATGGCCTTCGGCGAGTAGTGTTCGAGGAAGTGCGCCGACACGCGGGAACGGATGCAAGCCATGTCTATGGCGGCTTTCTGGGCACGCTCACCGGCTGGTGCGAGCAGCACGAACTGCCCTACCAGGGCGTCCCGGTCGGCACGATCAAGCGCTACGCGACCGGCAAGGGCAATGCCGACAAGGCGGCCATGATCGCTGCCATGCGCGCACGCGGCTTCGCGCCGGCGGACGACAACGAAGCCGATGCGCTGGCCCTGCTGCTCTGGGCCACCGACGCTGAGGGAGGCCGGGCATGACCCTGCACGGCGCACCGATGCTCGCGCAGAACCCGATCACGCGCCTGCGCAGCACAACCAACGACGCCGAATTGAACGCCATGCGCGCGGCCGCGTGGCACCGGCATGGCGTGGCCAGCATCGTTGTGGATGACATCACCGATCCATGGCTGCGCCAAGCCATAACCAACGAAGCCAATCGTCGCTGGGGGCGACGCAATGGAGGAAACAACCATGGTC
>CALRPR020000075.1:0-18034 GCA_943370125.1 Allobosea thiooxidans
GCCGCGCGGCTTCCGTCAGTACTTGGTCATAGCCGCGGCCACGTTCATAAGCGCGCGGCACGGTCACACCGGTGAAGGTAGAAAGCGCAAACCACACCAGCAGCGCATTCACCGCCACCACCAGCCCCATGCCGCCCACGAAGACCCAGGGGATCCAGCGCCCGCGCTTCGGGTCATGATCGCGTTGCATGGTCATGCTCATTGTTTCGGTCCCAGAAAAGCGCTGCTTTGGCTGGTTGCCAGGTTGCCCGCACCATCTAGCAGGCGAAAGGTGATGGGGGTAGATTCTGCCAATTGCGCCATGGACGGGGCGATGACAAAAACGCGATATTGCGTGATGCCATCAGCGCGGCGCGCCAATGGGTAATGCCCTTCGCCCTGTGCTTCCACATCCTGAACGACCATGCTCAAACCTGCCGGCCCTTCAAGCCGCAGACTGAGTGGCGCCTCATCATGGGTTTTATTCACGATCTTCACCGTATAAGCATTGCGGATGCCGCCATCAGCCAAGCGCACAAAAAGCGGCGCGCGATCGGGCAGCACCGTGACATCAAGCGTCGAGCGCATCAGGAAGGCGCCCAGCATCACCAACGCCACGACAGAAAGCGCGGCGCCATACATGATGGTGCGCGGGCGGATGAAGCGCGGGACGCGACGCGCGTCCATACCCACCTGTTGGCGTTGTGGCCCCGGAGGAAGCGCGGCGGCAGCAGCCGCGCTGGCTGATAGATTCGCTAGCGTTTCAAAAGCAACCAACCCCTTCGGGCGCCCCAACTTGCCCATGACGGAATCGCAGGCATCAATGCAAAGCCCGCAACCGATACATTCAAGCTGCTGACCGTCTCGGATATCAATGCCTGTCGGGCAGACATGCACGCAGGCCGCGCAATCCACGCAATCGCCAACCCCATCAGCCTTGGCCTTGCCGCGCGGCTCGCCCCGCCAATCGCGATAGGTCACAACCAGCGAGTTTTCATCCAGCATCGCCGCCTGAAAGCGCGGCCAAGGGCACATATAGACGCAGACCTGTTCGCGCGCCCAACCGGCGAGCAGATAGGTAAAACCAGCAAATAACGCGAAGAAGAAATAAACCATGGCGCCGGCATCGCCCGTGAAGAATTGCCGCGTGATGGTTGGCGCATCATTGAAATACATGATCCAGGCGCCGCCTGTGGCACCCGCGATCAACAGCCAGGCGCCGTGTTTTGCGACCTTCCGCGTCCAATAGGTGCCATTGCGCGGACCGGCATCCAGCTTCATGCGCGCATTGCGATCACCTTCAATCCAGCGTTCCACGAACATGAAAAGATCGGTCCAGACGGTTTGCGGGCAGGTGAAACCGCACCAGAGCCGCCCGAACAGCGAAGAGACGGCAAATAGCGCGAAGGCACCCAAGATCAGCGCGCCAGCCAGGAAATAGATTTCCTGCGGCCAGATTTCGATCCAGAAGAAAAACAGCCGCGCATTGGTCATATCCACCAGCACGGCCTGATCAGGCATGCCCGGGCCGCGATCCCAGCGCAGCCGGGGCACAAGGTAGTAAAGCGCGAGGCAGAGAATCAGCACCGCCCATTTCACGCTGCGCACCTTGCCGAAGACCGCCTTTGGATAGACACGCTGCCGTTCCGCATAAAGCACTGGCAGAGCAGCTTCCGCTGCCTCAGGCTTCAGCCTATCGGGGGTTTTGATCTCGCCCATGGGAACAGACCGCACTTTTCCTATTCACCGCCGCCAAGGCTATGCACATAAATCGTCAGCATATTGATGATCGCGGGATCAAGCCGCTTGCCCCAGCTTGGCATAACGCCAGCGCGCGCATTGGAGATACTCTGCACGATGGAAGCCTTATCGGCACCAAACAGCCAGATCTGATCGTTCAAGCGCGGCGCGCCAAGGTCGCGATTGCCCTCGCCTTTCTCACCATGGCAGGCGACGCAGTTCTCGGCGAAAAGCGCAGCACCACGGGAAGCAGCGGCCTGATCGGTTGCGCGATTGGTGAAGGACAGCACGTGTTCCGCCACATCATTCACCTGCGGGCGCGTCAGAATACCATCTGCCAGAAAACGCGGCATCATGCTTTGGCGCTGATCATCGCTTTCATTGGCGCGCACACCATGGGTGATGGTGTGATGGATGGCTTCAAGGCTGCCGCCCCAAATCCATTCATCATCGGCAAGGGATGGGAATCCCCCAAGCGCCCCCTGCCCGCCGGCGCCATGGCAGCTTGCGCAGTTATTGGCGAAGGCACCGCGCCCGCCGGCCATGGCAAAGGCGCGCAATTCCGGATCAGCCGCAATCTGCTGCGGCGTTGCGGCGCGCAGGCGCGACATCATCGGCGCCATGCGCGCTTCCGCCTGCTGCACATCCCGCACCACCGCTTCACGCGCGATCCATCCAGACGTTCCTGTCGCGCCCGGAATGGGCACCGCCGGATAAATCACCACCCAAACCAGGGCGAAAGCGATGGTCGCATAGAAGGTCCACAGCCACCATTTGGGCAAAGGCGTATTGAGTTCCTTCAGCCCATCCCATTCATGGCCGGTGGTGTTCTGACCGCTCAGACTATCTTTTTCGATTTTCGTCGGCATCACCGTTACTCCTTACGAACGGGGCTGCGCGCGGTCATCGCGCAGCGGTATATCGGCAAGGGATTCGAAATGCTTGCGGCGCGATGGCCGCATCACGAACCAGAGCATCCCGAGGAACAGGGCAAAGAACCAAACCACCCAAAGGGCGCGGAGCGCGGGGTAGAGTTCAACCAGGTTTTCCAAGTGCTGGCCTCCCCCTTACTGCTGACGCAGTTGCGCCGGCGTCACATCGCGGAAATCCACGAGTGTGCCGAGCATTTGCAGATAAGCGACCAGCGCATCCATTTCCGTGATGCGCGCGGGATCACCATCGAAAGCGCCCTGCCGCGCCCGCGCATAACGGGCATTGAAACCCGCTGCATCCGCATCCGGCCGCGCCTGGGCTTCCAGATCGGCCTTGGCATTGGCAATCATCTCATCGCTGTAAGGCACACCAACCATGCGGAGTGCCCGCAGATGATCCGCCACGCGTTCATAATCCAAAGGCCGATCGAGGAAGGAATAGGGCGGCATGATGGAAGCCGGCACCACCGCGCGTGGTGAGCGCAAATGCGCCGCATGCCAATCATCTGAATAGCGGCCACCAACACGCGCCAGATCAGGCCCGGTGCGTTTTGACCCCCATTGGAAAGGGTGGTCATACATGCTTTCCGCCGCCAGGCTGAAATGGCCGTAGCGTTCCAATTCATCACGGAAGGGGCGCACCATTTGGCTATGGCAAAGATAGCAACCTTCGCGCACATAGATATTGCGCCCCATTTGCTCAAGCGGCGTATAGGGCCGCATGCCCTGAACGCGTTCAATGGTTGTTTCTACTGCAAAAAGCGGCACAATCTGCACCAGACCGCCGATGGAAACCGTCAACAGCGTCAGCACACCCATCAGGACAACATTGCGTTCAATGATGCCGTGATCACGAAGCCAGCGGAACATTTGCCAATCCTCCTTCTATTCCGCCGCGACGGCATGGGCAGGGGCAAAGCGCGGCGCGGGTTCCGCGGCTTCCCCTTGAGTGACGGTCTTCCACAAATTGAAGGCCATGATCAGCGCGCCGGTTAGGTACAAAACACCGCCGAGTGCACGGATGACGTAATAGGGATGCATGGCTTCCACCGTTTCCACGAAGGAATATTGCAGGAAGCCGAGTTCATCATAGGCGCGCCACATCAGGCCCTGCATGATGCCCGATACCCACATGGCGGTGATGTAGAACACGATGCCAAGGGTCGCGATCCAGAAATGCCAGGAAATCAGGCGTTCGCTCCAGATGCTTTTCTTCCTCCAAAGCACAGGGAAAAGATAGTAAAGCGCACCGAAGGTGATGAAGCCCACCCAGCCCATGGCGCCGGAATGCACATGACCGATGGTCCAATCCGTATAATGCGACAGACCATTGACGGCCTTGATGGACATGACCGGGCCTTCAAAGGTGGACATGCCGTAAAAGCCCAGCGCGGCAACAGAAAAGCGCAGCGACGGATTGGTGCGCAGCTTGTCCCAAGCGCCCGAAAGCGTCATGAGGCCATTGATCATGCCGCCCCAGGAAGGCATCCAAAGCATGACGGAAAACACCATGCCCAGCGTCTGCGCCCAATCGGGCAGCGCGGTGTAATGCAGATGATGCGGGCCTGCCCAGATATAGAGGAAGATCAAGGTCCAGAAATGGACAATCGAAAGCCTATAGGAATAAACTGGCCGATCCGCCTGCTTCGGGATCAGGTAATACATCATCCCAAGAAAGCCCGCAGTCAGGAAGAAGCCCACCGCATTATGGCCATACCACCACTGGATCATGGCGCCTTGCACGCCTGGGGTGGCGGAATAGGAATGTGACGAACCAAGGCTGACCGGGATTGAGATGTTGTTGCCGATATGTAGCAAAGCAACGGTAATGATGAAGGCCAGGAAGAACCAATTCGCCACATAGATATGCGGTTCTTCGCGGCGCATGATGGTTCCGCCAAAAGCGATCAGGTAGACAACCCAAACCAATGTCAGCCACAAATCCACATACCATTCAGGTTCGGCATATTCCTTGCTCTGCGTGATGCCCAACACATAGCCAAGTGCCGCCATGACAATGAAGAATTGGTAGCCCCAGAATAGGAACCAACCCATATCATCGCCGCCGAACAACCTGGCGCGGCAGGTGCGCTGCACGATGAACAGGCTGGTGAGGAAAAGCGCATTGCCGCCAAAGGCGAAGATCACCGCGCTGGTATGCACCGGACGAAGCCGCCCGAAGCTTGTCCATTCCAGATCAAGGTTCAGCAGCGGAAAGGCAAGCTGAAGCGCAATAACAACCCCCACCAGAAATCCCACCACACCCCAAAAGGCGGTGGCGATGGCAAAGGCGCGGATCGGGCCTTCCACGAAAACCGGCGGACCCGGCGGTGCGTAATGCCCTGCGGTGGCTGTAGCGGCCATGCTTGGTCTCCCTCAAGACGCGAGACTCGCAATCAGCCGCGTCGAGGGCAGGAAAGAATCATAAGCGCGCGTCGTCCTTGATAAAGATCAAATTCGCCAAACGGCGCTGCGCTAATTTGCGCGACCAACCGCCCGGGCTTTGCGCCCGTGGGGCAAGCGGAGGAAGCGTTTCATGCCAAGCGAAGCAGTGATTGCGCCGCGCCGGCTTACTATTCGGAAGGTGGCGCCTGATCGTCCCTGGGTATGGCTGAATGCGGGCTGGCGCGATTTGATGGCGAACCCAAGGATCGGCTTTTTCTATGGCGGTGCCTTGGCGGCGGCAGGCTGGCTGCTCATTTTGATCCTGCTTGGCGTGCGGTCTGGCTGGGTGATTCTGCCTGCCTCGGCTGGATTCTTCATGGTCGCACCCTTACTCGCGACCGGGCTTTATGAGGCAAGTCGGCTCCGCGCTGAGGGCAAGCCGGTGACCTTCAAGGCCTGCCTTGGTGGCTTCACGCGCAATGGCCAGCAGCTTGCTTTCTTGGGCATTCTGCTGGTGATCCTGCATATATTTTGGGTGCGCGTCGCGGCGCTGATTTTCATGCTGATGTTCGGCATCAATTTCACGCCAAGCCTCGAAGATTTGCCGATGGCCATGCTGCGGTCCGACATGCTGTTGCCGTTCTTGATTGTCGGCACCGGCGCGGGGGCCATTCTGGCGGCGGTGGCGTTTTCAATCTCGGCGATTTCCATTCCCATGCTGGTGGATCGAGACGTCTCAGCCATGGAAGCGATTGTGCTTTCCATACGCGCGGTGCTGACCAATCCGGGTGCCATGATCTTCTGGGCCGGGCTGATTGTGGTGTTCACCGCCTTCGCGATGGCGCCCTTCTTCCTGGGCCTGGCACTTGTGGTGCCGTTGATCGGGCATGCCACCTGGCACGCCTATAAGGATTTGGTCGTCGAAGCCTGATCAGGGCCGCATGGTGAACGCAGCCAGGCCCGTGCCGCGCAATGGTTCCGCAAGCCGCGCGAAATCGCAGAGCAGCGGGCGGGTTTCACGAGGGTCTATGATTTCCTCGACCCAGAAAGCCTCGGCGGTGCGGAAGGGGGAACGCAGTTTCTGCAAACGCTCATCAATTTCGGCGATTTTTGCGACCGGGTCCGTGGCCGCATTCACTTCCGCCGCATAGGCCGCCTCGATCCCGCCTTCCAAGGGCAAAGACCCCCAGCGCCCGGATGGCCAAGCATAGCGGATGGAATAGCGCCCGGCCGGCTGATGCACGACACCCGCGACACCAAAGGCATTGCGCAAAATTACCGTACACCAGGGCGCGCGACATTGATTGACGGCGGCCATGGCGCGCACACCCCAGCGGATGGTGGCGGTTTTTTCCGCTTCCAACCCCACGGCAAAGCCCGGGCAATCCATCAGATAAACGACCGGCAGATGGAAGGTTTCCGCCATATCCACAAAGCGGATGATCTTGGCGCAGGCATCCGCTGTCCAGGACCCGCCCGAAAATACCGGATCTGACGCCATCACCGCGACGGGCAAGCCATCCAGCCGCGCGAGCCCGGTGATGATGGGCCGGCCAAACCAGCGGCCCATTTCGAAAAAACTGCCCTTGTCGAAAAGCGTTTCGACGATTGGGCGCATCTTATAGGCTTGGCGCGGATCGCGCGGGATGGCGCTGATCAGCTTGGCATCGCGCCGCCCCGGAGCATCGCGCGACCGCAAGCGGGGTGATACTTCAAACACTGATTGCGGCAGGTAAGACAGAAAGCGCCGCGCGGCAGCAAAGGCTTCTTCTTCCGTATCCACCGCATCATCCACCGCGCCGGCCTTGCACTGAATCTCCCAACCGCCCAGGTCGCGTTTGTCGAGCTTTTCGCCAAGCCGTGCCACCACCGGGGGGCCGGCCACAAACATCGCGGATGATTTCGTCATCACCGAATAATGCGACGCCGCCAGCCGGGCCGCGCCAAGCCCTGCCACCGATCCAAGCCCAAGCGCCACCACCGGCACCAGGCCAAGGTTTTGCGCAGTCAAATGATAAAGCTGCGTGCCGCCAACGCCGCCAGGCAGATTGGCGCGGCCCGTGGTTTCAATGGTTTTGACCGAACCGCCACCGCCGGAGCCTTCAATCATGCGAATGATCGGCAGGCGCAATTCATTGGCCATGCGTTCCGCCATGATGGGCTTTTCGCGAATGGTCGCATCGGCGCTGCCGCCGCGCACGGTGAAATCATCGCCCAGCACCACCACCGGGCGGCCATCAATCTCCGCACGGCCCATGACGCAATTGGATGGCGTCAGGCTCTCCAGATCGCCCTTGGCGTCATATTCGCCGCGCCCGGCAATGGCGCCCACTTCGTGGAAACTGTCCTTATCCACCAGCTTCAGCACACGTTCGCGCACGGTCAGCCGCCCGCCATCATGCTGGCGCTTCACCTTGTCCGGCCCGCCCATGGCCTCCGCCATGGCTTGGCGGCGCTTCAGCTCCTCGATTTCCGGTTGCCAAGTCATGCGGCGTTTCCCTTGGTGTATTTCTGGCGGCGAGTGTCACGCGAGTTACCGCGCCCTGCAAGCGGGCGTTGTCGCCAGCCCCCCGAGCCCCCATGATAGAAAGGCCCAGCCATACGGAGAGGCCGCCATGCCGATTGATGAAAGCCTGAAATTCCTGCCCGTGAATATCGCGGTGCTGACCGTGAGCGACACGCGCGATATGGCGAGCGACCGTTCCGGCCAAACCCTGCAAGACAGGATCGAAGCCGCGCGGCATCACTGCGTCGCGCGCGAAATTGTGAAGGATGATCCGGACGCGATCGAAGCTGTGCTGCGCCGCTGGATTGCGGACCCTGCCGTGGATTGCATCATCACCACCGGCGGCACGGGCATCACGGGGCGGGACGTGACTCCAGAAGCCTTCAAGCGCGTGCTGGAGAAAGAAATCGAAGGCTTCGGCGAATTATTCCGCTGGATCAGTTTTCAGAAGATCGGCACCTCCACCATCCAATCCCGCGCCATGGGCGGTGTTGCTGGCGGCACCTATCTTTTTGCGCTGCCTGGTTCAACCGGCGCCTGCAAGGATGGCTGGGATGAGATCCTGCGCTTCCAATTGGATTCGCGGCACCGCCCCTGCAATCTGGTGGAGCTGATGCCGCGCTTGCTCGAACATCTGAAGCCCGCGTAACAGGCGCGCGAGGAGACGACCTCCTCGCGCGTTTTGCCTTACGCCGCCTTGGAAGTCGCCAAGGCCTTCCACACAATCTCCGGTGTCGCGGGCATATCAATATGCTTCACGCCATCACCAGCCAGCGCATCCACCACCGCGTTGATGAGCGCGGGCGGGCTGCCAACCGCGCCAGCCTCCCCCGCACCCTTCACGCCAAGCGGGTTTGTCTCACACGGGACTTCGATGAAATCCACGTCAATATTCGGCAGGTCATCGGCGCGCGGCAGCGCGTAATCCATGAAGGATGCTGACAGCAACTGGCCGCTTTCCGCATCAAAGGCGGTGCGTTCCAGCATGGCCTGGCCAATGCCCTGCGCGACACCACCATGCACCTGGCCGCGTACGATCAGCGGGTTCAACGCATGGCCCACATCATCAATCACGACATAATTCGCGACTTTGATGATGCCCGTATCGGGGTCCACCTCAACCTCGGCGGCGTGGCAGCCATTGGGGAAAGTGTGGGATTTGATCTGCGCGACTTCCAGTGCATCCAACAGCGTCACTTCCTGGCCCTTGGCGGCACGCGCCTTCTGCGCTGCGGCCAATTCCAGAATGCCAATGCCCTTATCGGTGCCGACCACCCCAAAGCGGCCATTGGCCGTGGTGAATTCAATATCCGCGACTGCGGCTTCCAAATGCTCAGACGCTGCCTTCTTGCCCTTTTCCACCACGGAAGCCGCCGTCACCAGAATGGCCTGGCCTTCGGAATAAAGGCTGCGCGCGCCACCCGTGCCGCCGCCCGAAGGCAGGCTTGCGGAATCACCCTGACGCACACGGATTTTCTCAATCGGAATGCCCAATTCATGGCTGGTCAGCATGGCATAGGCGGTTTCATGCCCCTGCCCCGTGCTTTGCGTGCCGACATAGACATCCACGAACCCGTCATCGGCAAAACGCACCGCGGCGTTTTCCGTGGCATCGCCACCCGTCGCTTCCAGGTAATAGGCAAAGCCAATGCCGCGCCTTTTTCCGCGCCGCTGGCTT
The DNA here is from genome assembly GCA_943370125.1 of Allobosea thiooxidans. GTDB lineage: Bacteria > Pseudomonadota > Alphaproteobacteria > Acetobacterales > Acetobacteraceae > Neoroseomonas. The sequence continues at coordinate 9,221 of CALRPR020000075.1, forward strand.
TCCGCCCGCCGCGCCGCAAAGCCGGACCAGTTCAGCTTTTCCAAGGCAGTGTCCATGAGTTTCGCAAACTCACCGGAATCATAACGCTGCCCCATGGCCGAAACGTAAGGCATGGCGGAAGACGGCACCATGTTGCGCTTGCGGATCGCGACACGATCCATGCCCAATTCCTGCGCCGCCGTATCAATCAGGCGTTCCACCAGATAATTGCTCTCTGGCCGGCCGGCACCACGATAAGCATCTACCGGCACGGTATTGGTGATCACGCCCACAACATTGGCGTAGATGGCGCCGAAATCATAAACACTCGCCAGCACCTTGGTGCCCGCACCGGTCGGGATGAAGGGCGCGAAAGTGTTCAGATAGGCGCCCATATTCGCCCAATTCTTCGTGCGCAGCGCAAGGAACTTGCCATCCTTATCCAGCGCCAATTCACCGGCAGTGATATTGTCACGCCCATGTGTGTCGGATTGGAAGGCTTCCGTACGCTCGGACGTCCATTTCACCGGGCGCTTCAACTTGCGGGCGGCGAAGCAGGTCAGCACATGTTCGGCATACAAGAAAAGCTTCATACCGAAGCCGCCGCCAACATCGGGCGTCACCACACGGAAATGATCTTCCGGCAGGTTGAAGACGCTGCCGGCGAGGAGCTTCCGCACCAGCCAGGACCCTTGGGTATTGGTGTGCAAAGTCCATTTGTTGCTGCCGGCATCATAATCCGCCACCGCCGCGCGGGCTTCCATGCTGGCGACCACGACGCGGTTATTCACCACGGTCAGCCGCGTGACATGCGCAGCCTTGGCGAAAAGCGCATCGGTTTTGTCCTTGTCGCCGACATGCCAATCAAAGCAGGTATTGTGCGGCGCGCTCGGCCAGATTTGCGGCTGGCCTGGCTTGGTCGCGCTGGCAAGATCGGTGGCGGAGGGCAGGATGTCGTATTCCACCTCAATCGCCTCGGCGGCATCGCGCGCCGCCTTGGCGCTTTCCGCCACCACAAAGGCGACCGGGTCACCCACATGGCGCACCGTGCCATCCGCCAGCACCGGGCGCGGCGTGGAGGATAGCGGCGAGCCATCGCTGTTCTTGAGCGGGATCAGGCAAGGCAGCGGGCCAAGCCCTTCGGCGGTCAAATCCGCGGCGGTATAAACCCCGAGCACGCCGGGCATGGATTCGGCGGCGCTAGTGGAGATGCTTTTGATCGCAGCATGGGCATGGGGGCTGCGCAGCACCACGCCCTGGGCTTCGCCCGACAGGCTGATATCGGCGGTATATTGCCCATCGCCTTTCAAAAGCCTTGGGTCTTCGACACGACGAATGGATTGGCTGAGGCCGAATTTTGCCATGGCGAGGTACTCCCTGTTTCGCGTTCCTGGGTATCATTCAACAGGTGGGGGCGGGATGGAAAGAGGGAAAGGCATGGCGCGCCAAGATTTGTTGGGGGCGGCGCGATTGCGCAGGCGCCGTCATCCTGTCAAACAGGAGTAACAAAAAAGGAAGGCAAAATCTTATGTCTGGAAATGTGACGCCGCCACCGCCCGAATCCATGCTTTTGACCGGCAAGTTTGGGATGCAGATTGTGCGCCAGGCGGCGGGCAATTGGTGGGTTTTCATGCTGCGCGGCGTGGCCGCGATTGTTTTCGGTATCTTGGTCTTCCTTTTCCCAGGGCTTGGGCTGGCGTTCATCCTGGCCTTTCTGGGCGCCTGGATGGCGCTGGATGGCATTGGCTCCATCTACCAGGCCGTGAAGAGCGGCCACCCGACCGGGGAGCGCAGCCGCACCTGGCTTTGGATTGATGGCATCATTTCCCTGGTTGCGGCGGCAGTTATCCTGTTTGCGCCAGGGGTTTCCGCCATTGGCCTGCTGATTGTGACAGCAGCCTGGTTCCTGCTCTCCGGCGGGGCGCGACTGATGCTGGCCTTCCGGCTTTCCTCGGTGCTGCTTGGGCTGCTTGGGGCTTTGAATATCGTGATCGGGGCCTGGATGCTGCTGCGCCCCGGGCCGGGCTTGCTCGCGGTGATCTGGATGGTGGGGCTGGAGGCGATTGCCATGGGCGTCATCATGATCGGCCTTGGATGGCGACTGCGCCGAATCCATAATGACCCGAGTCAGGGTTCGGCACAGACTAGGATTTGATCTCTGGCGGGTCAGCCGCGCGGGGTCGGACGGCTTTGCCTTTGGCAGCATCTCATTTGGTTGGCTTTAGCTTGCCGGAGGCCCGTGCTTACTGAGCCTTTCTTGCCACCTGAAACGGCAGACCCATGAACGCCTTGGCCGTTACTTGGAGGGTTTTTATGCTCCGCGGGGTTGTAGCGGCCCTTTGCGGTGTATTTTTCCTTTTCGGCCCAGAGCTTGGCCTAATGTTGGTATTCAGACTTTTCCTTGGCGTACGGATGGCGATTGATGGCGCATGTTCAATCTATCAAGCGGCGAAAGGGGGGCATCATGCTGACCAGGCCAGCCGAACTTGGCTTTTGGTTGATGGCGTCATTTCCCTGATGGCCGCTTCAGTAATGCTGGTTGCGCCCGGGTTTTCCTCTGTTTGGTTGCTGATTGTGACCGCTGCCTGGTTCCTTCTTATCGGTGCGGCTAGGCTGATGCTGTCACTGCGGCTTTCGTCTGTACTGCTTGGGCTGCTCGCTGCGGTGAATATCGTGATGAGTGTCTGGATACTGTTCCCACCAGGGCTTGAGACTCTCCTTTTGTTTCGAGTGGTGGGATTGGAGGCGGTCATCATGGCCACCATCATGATCGTGCTGGGCTGGCGGCTCAGGCGGATCCACCGAAAGCTCTGTCAGTAAGCAGGGCAAACTCGGACTTGTTCTATGGCAGGTGAAACGGTGTAGGCTCAGCCCATGTGGTTTCCCGCCCCCAAGGAGCTCCCGCTCCGCCCCTTCGCCCGCCTGCCGGATCGCTTGCGGAATCTGCGCCGATCATCCTGGGCCGATGCCAATCGCGCCGGCGCGCCGATTGACAGTTTCCTGGAAGGCCCCTGCTTTGATCGCGCGGGGCGCTTTCTGGTCACGGATATTCCCAATGGCCGCATCCTTCTGGTGGGGCCAGGTGATGCTTGGGAAGTACTGGCGGATTATGAGGGCTGGCCGAATGGCTTGGCGCTTGGCGCTGATGATGCGCTGCTGATTGCCGATTATCGCCATGGGCTTCTCAGCCTTGATCCGGCGCGCGGTTCCATCGCGCCCTTGCTGGAAACCGTGGGTAGTGAGGGTTTTCTTGGCCTGAATGATGTCACGCTTGGGCCGCAAGGCGCGATTTTCTTCACCGATCAAGGCCAGACCGGGCTACAGGACCCGCGCGGGCGGGTTTATCGGCTTGCTGCCGATGGGCGGCTTGATCGGCTGATCTCCAACGGCCCCAGCCCGAATGGCATAGCACTGAACAAGGCGGGTACGCATTGCTATGTGGCGATGACCCGTTCTTGCGAGGTCTGGCGCTTCGCCCTTCGCGCGGACGCCATTGTGGGCAAGGCCAATCTGTTCTTCCGCACACCCGCCGGCATGTCAGGGCCGGATGGCATGGCGGTGGATGTGCATGACCGGCTGTTCATCGCCAATCCTGGCCATGGCATGGTCTGGGGCGTGGATGCGCATGGTGTGCCGCTATTCGCGCTGGATTGTCGGCCCTTTGGCCGCATGCCGACCAATTGCTGCTTCGCGCCGGATGGGATCACGTTATTGATCACGGAAAGCCAATCGGGGCAGATTCTGGCAGCGGAAATACCGGCGCCTTAATAGCGGGCGCCGGCGATTTTCGCGCGGCGTCAGGCAAGATCTTCCATCGGCACGCGCAGGGAACCGGCAACGGCGCGCCTTGCCCCAGCGCTGCCAGGCTTGCGGCCAGACTCAATTTCGGAAAGGTAGCTTACTGAAACGCCCGCCATTGCCGCCAGTGCGGTCAAGGTCAGGCCGCGATGCTCGCGCCAGATACGGATCGCGCTTTCGCCCGCAAGCAGGCGATCCACCAGGGACCCAGGCAGATAATTGGCACGAGCCATTGATTTGCCGAGCGCTTCCTCTCGCGCTTCCTGTTCATTGATCACCTGATGATCAATCCGGTCTTCTGCGGCGGCGACCAGCGCTTCATAATCGCGGCGCGTCAGCGTCACCGTTTCTGCCGTTTGGGCCAAAGGTCTGAAATGATTCATCGCTCATAAACCTCCCGGCGATGGCCGATGCGGTCCACCACCACATCTCCTCCATCAACACGAAATACGGCGCGGTAATCGCCCTGGCGCACCCTGAAACGCCCTCGCGGTTCCCCTTGCAGCGCCGTAACGCTGGCATGAGGTTCGCCTGGGGCTTCGGCAATCGCGTCAAGCCGTGCCTTCAATTGCGCGCGCTCCCGCTTTGGCATGCCGATCAAGGCCTTCACCGCAGTGGAGGACAGCAACAACGCCATAATGTCAGCTTCGCTGATAGCGAAAAAAAATGCAAGTTTAATTTCGCTAATAGCGAAAGATTATGCCAAACACCTTCGCTCTGAGACCGCCTCGTTTACGTCACCCTATCCAATTCCTGTTCCGTCATCCCGCCCGGCACCAGTGCCATCGGTATCTTCAGGCGTGACGCATGCCGCCCCGTCAGCGCCGAAATCAGCGGTCCCGGCCCGCCGCTGCCGGTCGCCATGGCCAGCACCAGGATGGAAATGCGCGGGTCTTCTTCAACCAAAGCCAGTAATTCTTCGCGCGCTTCACCCTCACGGATGATCAGGATGGGCATGCCGCCCGTAATCTCACTGACATGGGAAGCAAGCCCGGCAAGTAACCGCTCAGCCTCCGCACGGCGTTCTTCCTGCATCATCACGCCAACGCCGGCCCATTCCACCAGCTCCACCGGTTCCAGCACACGCAGCAAAGCCACACGCCCACCGCCCTTGCGCGCGCGCAGGCACGCATAGCGAAGTGCCACCGCCTGCTCGGCGCTGTCATCCACCACCACCAGGAAAACGCGATCCCGTTTGGCCTTGGTGGCCGCAGCGGCGGCTTCTTCGGAACCGGTCATCAATTTCTCCTGAACAGCACGCTGCCGAGCCAGCCGGCCAGCGCAGCCAAGACAATACATAGCACGCCGTAAAGCAGCGGCTGCCCCCGAGCGAGTGAGGCGATATCAGCCGCCGTGCCCACGCGCTCCACGCGCAGCGATAATTCCTGGCGCGCAATCACCCGGCCTTCGCGGGCGAGCAGCACTTCAATCTGATAATCCCCGGTCTGCACCGTGTCGGGGAAGGCGATGCGCGCGCTGAATAACCGCTCCCCGGCGCGGGAAACCGGCGAGGCATATTCCTGCCAGCGCCCATCGGCCTGCTTCAATTCAAGCAAGGCAGCGCGAAAGGCCGGGTTACGCGTACCCTCACTGCGCAAGCGCAGATTATCGAAGCCAAGGCGATATTGCCGCCGCTCTTCCTCAGGCAAAATTTCCCAGACGCGGCGCGTCCCAGCCAAGGCATAAAAGCCAGGCACCTCAGGAAAGCGCGTGGAAGGGCCATTCAGCCAAATGCCGAGCACATTGATCTTGCGCCGCACCACCACGCCCTGGGTGGGCCCCGTCGCGACCACGATCAAATCTTCTGGTGGATCGCCGCCCAAGGGGTTTTGCGTCGCGCCAAAAACCAGCACGGATGCGCCGGTAAAGCCGGTGCTGATCTCAACCCGGTCGGTCGAGAGCTCGGCCGTGATAGGCGATGCCGAAGCCACGCCGCCCCCCAAAAGGCAGCCCAGCACCCAAAATATGCGGGCGAAAGCCTTCATGAGATGGGGCTGATCGTAAAGGCACGGCTTGGCGTTTGCAGCAAGTTCCAGGCGAGGCCGATAGCAACGGATAGAACCAAAAGCCCAAGCAGGGCGCGGGTTTCCTCGCCCCGCAGCTTGGTACCCATGGCGGCGCCAAATTGCGCGCCCGCCACGCCACCAACCAGCAGCAACATGGTCAGCACAATATCCACGCTGCCCACCTGCCAGGCTTGCAGCAGCGTGACATTGGCCGAGACGAACACCACCTGAAAAAGCGATGTTCCGATCACAATCGCGGTCGGCATGCCAAGGATATAGATCATGGCTGGCACCAGCATGAAGCCGCCGCCCACCCCCATGATGGCGGACAGCATGCCAATGCCAAAGCCGATCACAAGCGGCGGAATGACCGAAATATACAGCCTGGAATCACGAAACCGCAGCTTGAAGGGCAGGCCATGCAGCCAGGTATGCTCATGAAGCTTCCGCTTCGGTGCCGTGCCGCGCCGGCGCCTGAGCAGTGCTGTGACGCTTTCACGCACCATCAGCGCGCCAACAATGCCAAGGATCACAACGTAGAAAAGTGAGACAGCAACATCCACCTGGCCCCAACGTTTCAGCAGGGCAAAAATTTGCACCCCAAGCGCGGAACCCAGCAGGCCACCCGCGAAAAGCGTAAGCCCCATCCGCCAATCCACATTGCCGCGCCGCCATTGCGCAATCAGGCCAGAGACGGAGGCACCCAGTGTTTGATTGGCGCCAGAAGCCACCGCGACGGCGGAGGGAATGCCGATCAGCATCAAAAGCGGCGTCAGCAGAAAACCGCCGCCCACCCCGAACAAGCCCGAAAGCCAGCCCACGCCAAAGCCGATGCCAAGCAGCAGCAGGGCATCTACACTCATTTCAGCGATAGGCAGGTAGACCTGCATCGCGATTCCAATCAGTCCAAACGTGAGCCTTACGCGAAGCTTCGACCTTGCGGTGCAAACTCGCAAGGATTTTTTAGGCGCGTTACAAGGCAGGAATGCGGCAAGTGTTTCAACGCCGCGTGGCAAAGGCGACCAAAGCCAGAAAAACCAGCCCCAAAAGCGCAAAGCCCGCTATGGCAAAGGGCGGACCGATGCCATCAGCAAGCGCGCCTAACACCAGCACGCCAAGCGGCCCAGTGCCGATGCAGGTGGTGGTCAGGCCCAGAATGCGCGACCGCGCCTCCACCGGCGCTTCCATCATCACAATGCCGGTTTGCAGGCTGGCGAAGGCCGCCGTGCCGAAGCCGCCCAGCATCAGTAAAAGCGCCGCGAGCCAGAGTGTGGGTGCGAGTGCGGCCAGCACCAGCACCGACAGAAAGGCGGTGGACCCCAATAGCAAAAGCCCCCTGCCCGCCTGTGGCCCTCGGCGTAGCGCAAGCGCGAGGCCCGAGATCAGCGCCCCCAAAGGCTCGGCTGCCGCCAGAAAGCCGATTTGAATGGCACTCGCCCCAAAGGCGCGGTCGCCAAAGGCCGGCAGGATGGAATTATAGGAAAAACCGAAGATATTCATCACCAACGTCACGCCAAGCACCGCGCGCAAGGCCGGATGGGCGAGTGCGAACCGCAAAGCCTCGGCTACCTCAGCAAACAGGCGGCGCGGCACCAGGGCGCGGCGTGGCTGACTGTAAGAAACAGTGGAAACCAAGCCAAGCGCCACAAGATAAATCACCGAGGCGATGATGTAGGCCACGGTAATGCCAAGGGTTTCATACAAAACCCCACCCAACATCGGCCCCAACATGCGAGTCGTGCTGCCTGTTGTCGTATCGAAGGCGACTGCGGGGACAATACGCTCTGGCCCCGCGGTTTCCGCCACCATACGCCGGCGTGTGGCGAGTTCATTTGTCCAGACCAGACCGCCGATCAGGCCATTCACCCATAAATGCCAAAGCGAAAGCCAGCCCAGCGCGGAAAGCACCGCGATGGTGATGGCGCCAAGCGCCGTCAGCACCTGGCCAGCCATGAGCAAGTATTTGCGATTGAGGCTTTCCGCCACCGCGCCCGAAAGCGCCCCCATCAGCAGCATGGGCAGGGCACGCGCCATAAGCACCAGCGAAACCGCAAAGGCCGAACGCGTCAGTTCATAGGCGAAAAGCCCGCTGACCAGCATTTCCACCCAACGCATGGAATTGGTCAGCCCACCCGCACCCCAAAGCTTCAGAAAGGTGCGGTCGCCAAGCAAAACGCGCAGCGGCGAGAGCTGCGCGGCGCTGGGTAACGCGGGGTCAGTCATAAAGCCGCGCGCTACCCTTTTGCCTCAATATCCAGAATCACCCAAATGCAGCAGCGGGAAGGCGCTGAAGACATGCGGCGCATTCGTCGCCAATGCCCCCGAATGGATGAAGCTTGGGTTGAGTTCACTGAATTTCGTGGCGCCCAGAAGCCCCATGGCAGTGTAGATCTCGGTTTCCATGATTTCGAGCATACGCTCCACGCCCGCCGCGCCATCAGCGGCCAGCGCGTAGCAGTAAAGCCGCCCAAGCCCGACCAGATCGGCACCAAGGCAAAGCGCCTTCACCACATCTGTCCCGCGTGAAAACCCGCCATCAATCCAAACCTTGGCGCGGCCACCGACCGCCTGCACCACTTCCGGCAGCACATCCATCGCCCCCCGGCCATGATCCAACTGCCGACCACCATGGTTCGAGACATAAACCACATCAACGCCATGTTCGCAGGCAAGCTTGGCGTCTTCGGCGGTAGCAATGCCCTTCAGAATCACCGGTATCTTATACTTGGCCTTGAAGCGATCCACCTGCTTCCAGGAAAGTGCCGCCTGAAATTCGATGCCCTGCACCCGCGCGCGCCAGGGCTTGGCGAAGCGGCGCGCGATATCACGTTCGCGCCGGCTATAGACTGCGGTATCCACGGTGAAGCAGAAGGCATCATAGCCGGCCGCGACCGAGCGATCCGCGTAATCATCAATGAAGTTGTCGTCACCGCGCACATAAAGCTGGAAGACCTTGGGGCCCGGCGTATTGGCAGCGGTTTCCTCAAGCCCAGGCTTGGTCACGGAAGATACAATCAACGGCACACCAAAG
>CALRPR020000076.1:0-17942 GCA_943370125.1 Allobosea thiooxidans
CTTGCGGTGCTGCCAATGCCACGCAACACGCGTTGCGGCGTATCGGGTGCATCAAAATTATGATGCGCGCCGGGATAAGCATGCGCTTCAAGCCGCCCGCCACTGCGCGCCGCAAACGCCAGGCAAGGTGCTGCGGGGGTCCAATCATCCGCTTCCCCCACCAACATTAGTATCGGTGCGACAGGCTGCCAGGACTCCCGCCGTTCCGAAAGCGTCCGGCAGGCCGGGTAGAATGCAATGCCCGCAGCGAAATCATGCCTCAACCCTGCTGGGCGCGCGCGGCTTTCACGTGACAGAGTCCAAAGCACCGTGCCGCCGCCATTGGACCAGCCCATCAGCGCAATGCGATCTGGCCGCACATCCGGGCGCGCTTGCAGGAAAAGCAGCCCAGCATAGGCATCGCGTGCGCGTTCCACACTCATGCGCACGCGGCGATCATTGCCCTGACTGCAAAGGCTACCTTCATTGCGCGGCGTTAGACTATCTACCTGCAAGATAAGATAGCCGAGGGCCGATAAGCGCAACGCCCAATCCGTATGACGCGGGAAGGGCTGGCCTGCGCGCGTATTCATGCCGGCGCAGCCATGAAGCAGGATAATCGCAGCATGTGGCCCGCGCCCGGCTGGCTGCCAGAGCACAGCATTCAGCGTGGCCGGGCCATCGGCCGCTTGTTCAGCCGGATGCGCAGGAATGGCGATGGCTTGCGGCTGCGCCATGACCGGTGCGGCGACAAGCGACAGGAGCAGGAACACGAGGCGCAGCATAATGGCATGGAAGAGCATTCACGCAGGCCCAGTCAACATAAAGTTTTGACGTGGCACAAAACAAGATGAGAGGATGGCTCCCGAAGCAGCCTTTCGCCGCCATGTCATCAGGGACGCCACCATGAAGCTCAGCGTTTTTCTCTCGCACACGCCTGAAATGTTCGAAGGCTTTTACGGGCCACGCGCCCTCGCGGCCTTGGCGGAACATGCTGAGGTTATTCGCAACCCCGGGGCTACCGTGCTGTCTGGTGTGGCCTTGGCCGAAGCGGCACGCGGCTGCCATGCGATTGTGGCTGATCGCGCAACACCAGGGCTTCCCGAAACCTTTGCGGCAATGCCGGAGCTTTTGGCGTTTCTGCGCGTGGCCGTGGATATCTCCACCATCAATGTACCAGCCGCCAGCGCTGCGGGTGTATTGGTGACGCGCGCCACCCCTGGCTTTGTGGATGCGGTTGTAGAATTGGCGCTTGGCTTCATGGTGGGTCTAGCGCGCGATGTCAGTGCCATGGTCGGCACCTATCGTGCCGGTGGCTTGCCGCAAGGGCGCATGGGGTTGCAGCTTTCGGCGGCGCGGCTTGGCATTGTTGGATATGGGTGCATCGGCGAGCGCCTGGCCGAAGTGGCAGTGGCGCTTGGCATGCACGTGGCTGTGGCGGATCCCTTTGCCAAGGTCACTGATCCGCGCATCACGCAAGCGGGCTTTACGGAAGTGCTGGCGAGTTCCGATATTGTTGTCTGCCTTGCCATTTCTGATGCCTCCACCAGGCATCTGTTCAATGCGCCCGCCTTTGCGGCCATGAAGCCAGGCGCGCGGTTTATCAATCTTTCACGCGGTGAATTGGTGGATGAAGCGGCGCTGATTGCAGCACTTGAGTCCGGGCATATCAGCGGCGCCGCGATGGATGTCGGCAGCGCGCCGGACCAAAGACCAAACCCGGCGCTGGCAGCGCGCGCCGATGTGGTGGCAACGCCGCATATTGGCGGCATGACGCCAGAAGCGATGGAACATCAGGCTATGGATACGGTGCGCCAAATCGCCGCCCTTGCGCGCGGGGAAATGCCAGAAGGCGCCGTGAATGCTGATGCAGCTTTCAGGTTGCGGGAATTCTGGTCTGCGGCACGATGATGCCGCTTATCCTTGGACAGGTTTGCGCAAGGCCCAGAAAACAATGGCGCCCGTGGTGTAAGCTGCGATGGAAAGCATAAAGGCAAGCTGATAGCTTCCCGTCAGGTCAAACAGAAACCCCGCGCCCCAAGCGCCAAGCCCGGCGCCCAAACCGGAGCCAATGGTGATAAGGCCAAGAATAGTGCCAAGCCTGGGGCCACCGAAAAGATCTGCGGTTTTTGCGGTTATCGCTGGCCCACGCGCGCCCCAGGTAATACCGAAGCAACACGCATGCACCCAGAACAGCAGATGTTGATCGGCGCTATCAATCAGTAGTGCGGCAGCGACACCGATGATGGAAATCACATAAGCGAGTATCGCTGCACCTTCGCGCCCAATATAGTCTGAAATCGTTCCGGTTAGTATAACACCAGGCAGCGCCAGCAAACTGCCCAGCCCAACCACGAAGGCGGCATAAAGGGGATCAAAACCACGATCCACGGCAAAGGCCAATTGGTGCAAGGAAACCAGAAAACTGCCGATGCTGGTTAAGCCATAGACAATGGAAAGCAGCCAGAAATGCCGCGTGCGTATGGCTTCCGCGACCAACCAATCGCGCTCTGGTGCGCTATCCCTATTGGCCTTGGCGATGGGTGTTTGCTCCGCGCCACGAAACAGCGCAGCCAGCGGCAAAACCAGCACCGCCATCACGCCCGCTTGCAGCAGATAGGCGTGGCGCCAACCCATATCACTCACCATAAGCTGCGCGATCGGCACGGAAATCGCTCGGCCAAACCCATTGGCCGATTGCAGCATGGACATGGCCATGCCGCGCCGCGCGACGAATAGCCGCGAAATCAGCGGTGCGAAAACCACCATGCTGATGCAATTGGCGCCCAGCGTCATCACTACGCCATACAGCAGCACGATGTGCCAAAGAGACGTCGCGAAGGCGCTACCCAGCAGGCCAAGCGCCAGCAGGCAGCCGCCCAACAATACCATGCGCCGCGCGCCAAGCCGATCCACCATGCCGCCCACCAGCGGCGATGAAACCCCGCCAACCACCTGCCCGACCGAATAGGCGATGGAACTCTCCCCTCGGTTCCAGCGAAATTCGGCGATGAAGGCCAGCAGAAACACACTATAGGCATGCATCAGGCTGGCGCTGATGGTGAAGGCCAGAAAGCCGCCGGCAAGGATGAACCAGGCGCGCCGCGAAGGGGCGTCCTTCATGCCAAGCCTGCCCCTGGCGGCGTGCCGCGCTGCTTCACCCTGATGTCATCCCTGGCTGGATTGCTTCACTCCAAGCAGCATGACGCGCGGAAGGGGTGGCGGCAATCCCGCCCCTTGGCGGCAGGCGCTTGTCGGTTCATGCTGAGCTAGGCCGCGAATTCGGAGGAAACATGAAGCCGCGTATTGTTGTTGTCACGCAATCCATGGTGGATGAGGCGGTGATCCAGGAAATGGCGCCGGATGGTTTTGATTTGCGCATCGCCAAGCCCGGCGGCGCGGATTGGAAGGAAGCGATGGGTGGGGCCGAATACCTCGTCGGCTTCGTGGATATGCTGGTGAAGGATGAGCTTTACGCCATCGCCCCCAAGCTGAAGCTGATCCAGGTATTGAGCGCGGGTTATGACCGCGCGGATATCGCCGCCGCGCGGCGTGGCGGTGTGCCCTTTGCCAATAATGGTGGCGCGAATTCCACCGCGGTTTCCGAACATGCGGTGTTGCTGATGCTGGCGGTATCGCGGCAATTGATCCGCCAACACGCCAATGTCGCTGCCGGCCGTTGGCGCGGCAATCAAACGCCCAAGCTTTATGAATTGCGCGGGCGCACCCTTGGCATTGTGGGCCTGGGCACCATCGGCAAGAAAACCGCGCGGCTCGCGCAGGCTTTCGGCATGACTGTGCATTACTATGATGTTGCGCGGCTACGCGAAGAAACCGAAGACGCGCTGAATGTGCGCTTCCGGCTGTATCGGGAATTGCTGCGGACATCTGATATCGTCTCGCTCCATGTACCGCTCAATGCCAGCACCAAGGGGCTATTGGGCGAAGCCGAATTGGCACTGATGAAGCCGACTGCCTTCCTGATCAATACCAGCCGCGGGCCGGTGGTGGATGAAGCAGCGCTTCATCGCGCGCTGTCTTCCGGGAAAATCGCGGGTGCCGGGCTTGATGTGTTTGATCAGGAACCGCCGCCGCCGGATAATCCGCTGTTCAACCTGGATAATGTTGTGCTGACCGCACATATGGCCGGCCCCACGCAGGACAGCAATATCGCCCGTCTGCGCAATGCTTTTGACAATGTGCAGCGCGTGGCGCGCGGTGAGGCACCGCTTTGGGTCATTCCGGAATTGAACGAATAGGGACGCCAATCATGTCATCCGAAACCATTACACGCGCGATTGAAATACTGGTCGGCGTCCATAAGGGCGGCGCGCCCATCGCCAATCTGGGCGATGCCGCACCAGGGAATGAGGCTGAGATCTTCGCCATTCAACGCGGTGTGCTGAAGGCGCTGGGTGGCGTTATTGGCGGTTGGAAATGCGCGACCCCGCCTGGCAAGCTCACCAATTTCGGCATCATGGCCGCCAGCGGCGCGCGCCCATCCGGCGGGCGTTGGGGGGTAGCGAGTACGCGCCCTGTTGGCCTTGAAACCGAAGTCGCTTTCCGCCTGAAGCGTGATCTGCCACCGCGCGGCAGCGCCTATAGCCGCGAAGAAGTGCTGGACGCGATAGACGCTGCCTTCCCGCTGCTTGAATTGGTGCAATCGCGCTATGCCGATCACAAGGTAGTGGCACCCGCTGAAGGCATGGCTGATAACATCGCGCATCTTGGCTATGTGGTAGGCGCCGATGTCGCGGATTGGCGGCGCTGCGATCTGCCCAATCTAGCCGTGCGGCAATCCTATGACGGTGCGGTGCAGGTGGACCAGAAGGGCGGCAATCCCTCCGGCGATCCGGTGCTGCCTTTGGTTTGGCTCGCCAATCATCTGCACGGGCTTGGCGAGCATTTGCGCGCCGGTCAGGTGGTGACGACCGGTACCTATACGGGCTGCATCTTTGTCCCGCCCGGCCAGCGCGTGCAGGCCGGGTTTGCGGGGTTTGGTGAGATTACTTTCGATCTTAGCTGATCGAATCTAAAGACCCAGCTTGCCGGCCACACCCAATTCACCGGCAAGCTTGGTCAATAAATCCAACAGTCTGTACTCTGGGCATCAAAAAAAACTATCTCTGCTGAGGTAAATCTCTTTTTAATTTTCGTTGTTATTCGGTTACAATAATCTTGCTGCTCAGCTCTCTCTGATCCTGAAAAAACAGAAATTGCAAATTTACTAATGTTACTGTGTGCTAAAGCGTCCAAGATATGATTGTCGTTCTCGTTCATACTCCAGCCGTAGATAACCATTTTTCCTGAGACGAATGGAGCCTCTATATCACAGGCATTTTTAAGAACGGTTTCGCTTATATTCCAGAGATAGCCGCTCTGTTGGATTGCTAATTTTTTCTGCCAACTCGTGCCCTCACTCACAAAGAGAGGGTAGAAATTTCCAGTTTCCCACTGTTCCGCAACAGATTCCAAGAGGATTATCGGCTGCCCGCTAATGATCTTAAATTCGTTACCCTGAAAATCACGCGCAAGACAAAGATTGCCATGGGGATAAAAAATCATAGTTGTATTTTTAGCCGGAGAGCGTGCCTCTCGCAGAAAGCTCCAATCTTTCCGAAATTGGTGTCTTCCTTCGTCACGAATGATGAAGGCGTCCTTGTACCAAGTTGCTCCATTTATTTCATTAAAAAGTAGTGCTGCCCAATAGAATGTCAGATCATAATTTAGGCTGATCACGGTTCTGAAGCGTGAACCGAACGCTCCGGCCCTCTCAAGTTGATCTCTCACGGCAAGATAACCAGGGTGAACCTTTTTCACAGCCTCAATTAGAGTCTGACGGATATTGTTATAAGAAATTTGAATTTCTGCTGTTTCCTTGCCAAGCGCTGAAATTATTAGTTCAGCGGTGCGACACGCATTGAGTACGTGCTCAAAATCACAAGTCTGCAATTTTTCGAAGAAAAGTCGCTCAGAGGACTTTTCGTTGCCAGAATACGCCTGCTGGTAAAGGCTTTGGTACTTGAAGCCATCATGAATAGCTATGCTTGCGCCATTGCCCAAAAATAACGTATCCTAATTCTCCTCTGGGATCTTTGACCACTCCAGAATGGGGATGTCGCTCATACCCGAAGACCTATTGCTTGCGTTGATCTACAATCCAAGCTTGCCGGCCACACCCAATTCGCCGGCAAGTTTGGTGAGCACCTCAATCGTCCTGTCTTCGATCTCAATGCCATTGGCGCGGCGATCAGCCTCACGCATCGCTTCAAGCTCTCCGGGGTAGAAGACGCCCTGGCTGCCTTCGGCGGGCGGCGTATCCTTCAGATAGCGCGCGAAATCCGCGACTTCCTGTTTGAATTGAGCGAGCGGGCGGAAGGCATCCACCTTGAACACCGCCATGAAGCAGCCGTCATTATGCCGGCCCGTGGGCTCCACGCCAAAGCCAAGCCCGGTCAGCAGGCCGCAGAGAATCTCCACCATCGCGGCCAGGCCGAAGCCCTTATAGCCTTCGGTGCCACCTAGCGGCAGCAGCGCGCCGCCCTTCTTCAATTGGGATGGATCACGCGTGGGCTTGCCATCCGCGCCAATCACCCAACCATCTGGCACTTCCTGCCCGCGCGCTTGCGCCAGAAACACCTTGCCGGCTGCGGCGGCCGAAGTTGCCATATCCAGCACAAAGGGCCCGGCCAAATCCGAAGGCACCGCAATGGAAATCGGGTTGGTGCCAAGCCGCGCTTCTCGCCCACCGAAAGGCGCCACCGCCTTGGGTGAACGCCCTGAATCCGCCGTGCAAATCCCAATCATACCGGCTTCAGCGGCCATCAGCGGATAGCTCGCCAACCTGCCAATATGCCCCTGCCGAAACACGGTGGCAGCCGCGACATTGGATGTCTGCGCCTTTTCGATGGTGTAGCGCATGGCCTTTTCATTAGCGACGTAACCAAAGCCCCAATGCCCATCAATCACTGAAGTGGTCGCTGATTCCTGCACAATCTTCCACGGCGCACCGGGCACAATATGCCCAACCTTGATCCTTTCGATATAGCCCGGGATCATGATGATCCCATGCGAATCATGGCCCACCAGATTGGCGCTGGTGCAATGCCGCGCGACGGTTTCCGCCTCATCCGCTGGCGCGCCGGCAGCGATCAGAAGTGTGCGGCCAATTTCCTTGACGCGGTCGGCACTGAGTTTCGGCATGGTATCCCCCTTTTCAATCCTGCAACATCAATCCGGCTTGATCCCGCTGGTGCGCACAACTTCGCCCCAGCGAGTCCAATCTTCCTGGATCACCTTGGCATAATGTGCGCGCGTGCCGCCAACGGGTGTGGCGCCGAAGCTTCGCACGCGTTCCGCGACATCGGGCTGGCGCAGAATGGCGTCCAGTTCTTGCGAAAGCCGGTCCAGAATAGGTTCAGGCACGCCGCGCGGCGCCATGATGCCGCCCCAGAAAGTCACGTCGTAACCTGGCACGGTTTCCGCGAAGGTTGGCACATCGGGATAGGTCGGCGAACGTTCCGCGCTGGTGATCGCAATCGGGCGAATGGTGCCCGCTTCAATCAAAGCGCGCGTCGCGAATAGCGAATCACTCGCCAATTCCACATCTCCGCGCACCAGCGCCGTGAGGGAAGGGTGATTGCCATTATAGGGAACCATCGTCAGTTCTATACCCACTCGCTGCATCAGCATCACCAGCGACAAGTGATTCACGCCGCCGCTGCCCGGGTGCGATATGGTCAGCCTGCCTTGGCGCTGCTTCGCCAATTCAATTACCTGCGGCAGGGTGCGCGCCGGGAAATCACTGCGTGACACCAGCAGCAAGGGCGAGGATTGCGCCATGGACACCGCGGAAAATGCCTGCGTTGGATCAAGCCCCGCAGCGCGATTGACCAAAAGCGTGATCAGCGTGGAGGAAGACGCGAAAAGATAGGTATAGCCATCCGCAGGCTGGCGCGCGACATGTTCCGCCGCCAGCAAAGTGCCCGCGCCGGGGCGGTTTTCAACGACGAAAGTGCTGCCCGGGATACGCTCACCCAGCTTCGCGGCAAGCAAACGTGCCATGATGTCATTGGCGCCACCTGCGGCGAAGCCCACCACGATGCGCACCTGTCGCGCGGGCCAGGCTTGCGCATGCGCACGGCCCGACAATACGCCGATAAGCGCCGGCGCAGCCAGCAAAGCGCCGCGGCGATGAATGCCCGTCATGGCCTTGTCTCCTCCGTCTTGTTTCTTGCCTGAAGGCTAAGCCCGCCCGGACCCGCTCGGCAAGCCTCAGGCGTAAGGCTTGAAAGCGCCGCCGCTTCGGATCAGGCTGTCGGCACCGAAGCCGAAAGGGAATGCGCCATGACTGATCTACCAAAAGCCGATGCCGCAACGCGCGCCTGGTTTGACGCCTGGCTGGATCGCTTCGCCGGTTTCGTGCGTGAAGTGGATTACGCTTCCGCGCGCCCGCTTTTCCATGCGGATGTTCTGGCCTTCGGCACGCATCGCGATGTGATCCCAGGACTTGCTGCCTGGCAGGCGACGCAATGGGATAATGTCTGGCCAAAGACCGAGGATTTTCGTTTCACCCTTTCTGAAACCTATGTGCTGGCATCGGATGACAAATCCATGGTGGTTGTCGTGGTACCCTGGACCAGCACGGGCTTTCACCCAGATGGCACGCGCTTTGAAAGGCCAGGCCGCGCAACCATGATTTTTCATGGCAAGCCTGATGCGTGGCTATGCGTGCATTCGCATATGTCGCTCAATCGCGGTGTGCCGCAATCAAGCCACGCTAATCGTCCAGTGAAAGCGCCCTAAATTCGCCGTTTTAGCCACGCACACACGCAACGCTGCATTTGACGGAGTCATCCCATGCGTCGCGCCAGCCTTGCCCTTACGCTGCTTGCCCCCGCTGCGCTTGCAGCGGAAATGCCGATCCGTGGCGTGACGCTTTCCTCCGCCGGCATCGCGCAGATTGAACGCGCCGGCGAAGTCGCTGCCAATCAGCCGGTCGTGTTTCGCGCCCCGCTTGGCGATGTGGATGATCTGCTGCGATCGCTGATGATCCTCGATCCCGCCGGGCGTGTTGAAGGCCTCAGCCTGCCGGGGCGAGATTTGCTGAATGAGGCCTTTCGCGGCCTGCCGCTCCGCCCTGCGGATTTCGAAAACCGCGCAAGTTTGCTGAATGCCCTACGCGGTCAGGAAGCGGAAGCCGCAGGTGCGCGCGGGCGCATTGCTACGGCAGCGGAAACCGACGCCGGGCTTACGCTTTCGCTGATCGCGCCGCGCGGTTTGCTCTCTGTCCTGCTGAAGCCAGGCGATGAAGTGACGCTGACCGACCCCGCGCTTGCTGCCCGTGTCGCGCGCGCGGCGGAAGCGCTTGCGGCGGCGCGCAGTGATGATGAAAGGCGCATCGAAATCCGCCTGAGGTCAGATCGCGCGCGGCAAGTGGCGGTGATCTATATTGCCGGCGCGCCGCTCTGGAAGCCTTCCTATCGGCTGATGGCGCCGCCGCTTGGTGCAACGGGCGCTCAGGCGCGGCTGATGGGTTGGGCCGTGGTGGAAAATGCCTCGGGCAGTGATTGGGAAGGCGTGCGGATTTCGCTGGTGTCGGATGAAGCGGCCGCTTTCCATCAACCGATTTTTGAACCCATCACCGTGCCACGCCCTGAATTGCCGGTGCGTATTGCGGAAGCCATTCGCGTGCGGCCCGATACCGGCTCTCAGCCCATGGTAGCGGCGGCCGCGCCGATGATGGCACCGCCACCACCACCCGCACCGCGCGCTGCCATGCGCGCGGATGCGGCGCCAGCGCCAGCGCCACTCGCCGTGAATGTCGCGGCGGAAGCCGCTGCCGGGCGCGTGGCCTTCACCCTGGAACAGCCCGTCAGCATCCGTAGCGGAGAGACCGCCAACCTGCCCTTCCTTGATCTCAACCTGCCCGCAGAACGGCTTTGGTGGGTGCAGGATCTGGCGGCGACGCGCCCCTTGCAGGCGCTGCGCTTCCGCAACACGTCCAACCACGTGCTCCCTGATGGCCTGGTCACGGTTTTTGGTGGGCCGGATGCGCCAAGCTTCCTCGGCGATGCCGAATTGCGCGCCCTGTCACCCGGCGATCAGCGCCTGATCGCCTTTGCGCGTGATCGCGATCTGCGCCTGACCAGCCAAAGCAGCAACCGGGATGACATTACGCGGATCAGCCTTCGGCGTGGTTTCATCACCCTTGAGGCAAAGCGCATCGAAGAAACTGCGCTGGCGATTGATCCGCGCGGCGCCAGCGGCGTGATGGTGATTGACCTGCCGCGCCGTCCCGGTGCTTCGCCGCGTTTCCCGGTCGCCTCAGAAGGTGATTTCGGCCTGCGGCATGAAACGCAATTGGAAGCCGTGCCCAAAACCATTCGGCTTGGCTTTGAACGCGATCAACGCCAGGATTTGCCGCTCTGGGATCAGGGGCTTGGCGACCCTGCATTACTGCAAGCGGCGCAATTTGACCTGGAAGCATCGCTTCGCCGTATCCCCGGCGGGCCGGGTTCGGTCGAGCGGTTGCAGGAAATCCTGGCACACACCGGCGCCGATGTGCCGGGGCGTGAGGCGCTGGCAACCACCATCACGGCGCTACAGCAAATCCGCACCTTGCTCGATGCCGCGCGGCTTGCTGCGCGCGAAGCACGCTCAGCCGATCAGGCACTGGCCCGCGCCCGCCAGGCGGTGGAAGATCGCACCGGCGGGGAACAACAGGCCGCACGCCAGCGGCTCAATGCCGCCAGCCGAGAGGCTGAGGCGAAAGGCGCCGCATCAAGCCGCGCCTTTGAAGCCTGGCAGCGCGCGGTAATCGCGCTACTGCAACAGGGTAGCTAACCGCTTATTCCGGCTTCACGCCCGCGGCGCGCAGCACGGCGGCGCTGCGGGCAAATTCTTCCCGCACATAAGCGCTGAAAGCCGCAATGGTTGCGTATTGCGGTTCAATCTCAATGCCGATGTCAACCAGGCGCGGCTTGATGCGTTCCATCGCCGCGTTGAAGGTGACATTCAGCGATTCCACAATGCCGCGCGGTGTTTGCGCGGGCGCGAAGGCGCCAATCCAGGCGGCACCTGACCAAGCGGGCAGGCCGGCTTCGGTGGCAGCGGGAATCTCCGGCAGGCTTGCCACGCGCTGAGACCCTGAAATGGCAATCGGGCGCACCGTGCCGGCGCGAATATGGGAAGTGGCGGAAGCGGTTGGGTCCACCGCCATATGCGCTTCGCCCGAAATCACCGCCGCCATGGCCGGGCCACCACCGCGATATTGCACCATCTGCATTTCCACATCCGGCAGCGCGGCGCGGAAGACTTCCGATGTCAAATGATTGGCGCTGCCAATCCCGGCGGAAGCGAAATTGATCTTGCCCGAATTGGCCCGCAACCAAACGATCAAGGATCGCATATCGGTCGCGGGGATATTGCGGTTGATCACAAGTACCTGCGGAATGCGGCCCAAATGCGCAATCGGGGCGAAATCCGCAATTGGATCATAAGGCATGCGCGCCACCAGGCTGGGCGCGATCACATGCGCATTGGAATGGATCATGATGGTATAGCCATCCGGCGCTGCCTTGGCAGAAGCTTCCGCGCCGATCAGCCCCGCAGCACCGCCGGCGCGGTTTTCAATCACCATATTCTGGCCGAGCATCTGGCCAGCGGCATCGGCTGCCAGCCGTGCCACCACATCCGTCGCTCCCCCGGGCGCGAAGGGCACAATCACGCGCATCGGCCGTTCCGGACGCCAGGACCCCTGAGCGCGGGCGGATGCAATGGCAGGTGTGGCAAGCGCGAGCGCCAAAGCGGCGCGACGATTAAGCTGCATGATTTGGTGTCCTTCCCAGATTTAATTCTTCCCTGGCCGCGGGCTTATACAGATTTTCCGCCTCGGCGCCATGGATCATCCGCCGCCCTCGGGTTATGCCTAAGGGCAAGGAAGGATCGCTACCATGAAAACCGCCGCTGAAGCCTTGATTGAATTCCTCGCCGCGCAAGGCATTGACCGCGCCTTTTGCGTGCCCGGTGAAAGCTATATCGCGCTGCTTGATGCGCTGCATGCCCATCCCAGCATGGATTTGGTGACCTGCCGCAGTGAAGGTGGCGCCGGCTTCATGGCGGTGGCCGATGGCAAAATGACCGGCAAGCCCGGTGTGGTGCTGGTCTCACGCGGGCCTGGCGCCTGCAATGCGTCCATCGCGGTGCATACGGCGGAACAGGATACGGTGCCGCTGATCCTGCTGATCGGGCAGGTGGAAAAGCGCGATCTGCGCCGCAATGCCTTCCAGGAAATTGACTATGCCCGCATGTTTGGCGGCATCGCAAAATGGGTGGGTGAGGCGACCAGCGCCGACCAAGTGCCGGAATTGATCGCGCGCGCCTATGCCATGGCGATGCAGGGCGTGCCGGGGCCGGTGGTGCTCAGCCTGCCGGAAGATGTGCTGGCCGAACCCTGCGCCGCGCCCATCCCGCCGGCCACCATCGCAGCACCCGCGCAACCCTCGCCCGCTGATGTTGCGCGCCTGGCCGCCATGCTGCGCGGTGCGGAGCGCCCGATCATCCTGGCGGGCCATGCCATTGACACGCCCGGCGGGCGCGAAGCCCTGCTGGCCTTTGCGGAGGCTTGGCAGACCCCCGTTGCGGTTTCCTTCCGCCGGCAGGATTTATTCCCGAATAATCATCCGCTTTATGCGGGTGATCTTGGCCTGCGTAACCCGGATGCGCAGCGCGCTGCCTTTGCCGATGCGGATTTGGTGGTGGCCCTTGGCACGCGGCTGACGGATATCACCACCCAAGGTTGGACATGGCCCGCGCCGGGGCAAAGGCTTGCGCATATCTGTGCGGAGCCGCGCTTCCTGGGTTGGCATTTCCCGGCAGAGCTTGCGGTTGCCGCCGATGCGCGCGCTGTATTGGCCGCCCTTGGCGTGGAAAACCCCGGGGCGCCCGCTGCGCGCGGTGCCTGGGCCAAGAAGCTGCATGATTTGCAAACCGCTGATTCTCAGGTTGTACCGACGACGCATAATGATGGCGTCGCCTTCGCGCGCATCGCCAAGCTGATTGGTGAAATCGCGGCGCCCGATGCGATGATTGCGCTGGATGCCGGCACTTTTGGTGCGCCATTTTATCGCAAGATCGCCTGGGTCTCACCGCGCCGCTTGCTGGCGCCAGTGGCCGGTTCCATGGGTTTTGGCGTGCCGGCGGGCGTGGCGGCTGCGCTGCGCCATCCCAAACGGCAGGTGATTGCGCTGGTCGGTGATGGTGGCGCCTTCATGACCGGCGGAGAATTCGCGGTGGCGGTGGCGCGTGGTGTGCCGCTCAAGATGATCCTGTCTGATAATGGTTCCTACGCTTCCATCCGCATTCATCAGGAACGCGCCCATCCTGGCCGCGTGAGTGGCACCAGCCTGGAAAACCCGGATTTCGTCGCCTGGTGCGCGGCGTTTGGTGTCCCGGTGACGCGCATTGAAACGGATGCGGATATGCCGAAGCTGGCAGAAGCGCTCGCCGCGCCCGGGCCGGCGGCGGTGCATGTGCGGACATCCTTGCAGGCAGTGCTGCCAAACTAGTGGTGCGATTCATGCTGACCTATCCCCTGCCCAAAAAGCCCCCGCGCACCACTAGCCGTATATTTGGTGGGCCGATTCACGCCGCTGTCGGGAACCGACAGCGGCGATCGGACCACTAGGGGCGCTTGTCGCAAGGCAGGGGGCGGGATAGACCCATCCCCCATGTCGCATAACAGTTTCGGCCATCTTTTCCGCGTCACCACCTGGGGCGAAAGCCACGGGCCGGCGATTGGCTGCGTGGTGGACGGCGCGCCGCCGCGCCTGATGCTTTCTGAAGCCGATATCCAGCCCTTCCTGGATCGGCGCCGGCCAGGCCAATCCAAATTCGTGACGCAACGCCAGGAAGCGGATCAGGTGCGGATTCTCTCGGGCGTCTTTGAAGGCCAGACCACCGGCACGCCCATTTCGCTGCTGATCGAGAACACTGATCAGCGCAGCAAGGATTATGGGGAGATCAAGGATCGTTTCCGCCCCGGCCATGCCGATATCGCCTATGAACTGAAATACGGCATTCGCGATTATCGCGGCGGTGGGCGTTCCAGCGCGCGGGAAACCGCCATGCGCGTGGCTGCCGGCGCCATTGCGCGCAAGGTGCTGGGCGAAGGCGTGCGGATCAGGGGCGCGCTGGTGGCCATGGGTGGTGATGCGGTGGATCGCGCGGCCTGGGATTGGGCAGCGGTGGATGAAAACGACTTTTTCTGCCCGGATCGCGCCGCCGCTGCGCGCTGGGAAGAACAGCTTTTGGCGCTGCGCAAATCCGGCAATTCGGTGGGCGCGGTGATCGAAATTGTGGCCGAAGGCGTACCCCCCGGCCTGGGTGCCCCCATTTACGGGAAGCTTGATGCGGATTTGGCCGGCGCGCTGATGGGCATCAATGCCGTCAAAGGGGTTGAGATTGGTGATGGCTTCGCCGCAGCCGCGCTGACCGGCACGGCCAATGCGGATGAAATGCGGATGGCTGAGGGCGGCTTGGTTGCCTTCCAAGCCAATCATGCCGGCGGCGTTTTGGGCGGTATCAGCACCGGCCAGCCGATTGTGGCGCGGTTTGCGGTGAAGCCCACCAGTTCCATTCTTGAACCGCGTCTTGGGGTGGATCGCTTCGGGCAAGATGTGGACATCATCACCAAGGGCCGGCACGACCCCTGCGTTGGCATCCGTGCCGTACCTGTCGGCGAAGCGATGATGGCGCTGGTGCTGGCCGATCATTTGCTGCGCCACCGTGCACAGAATCCGGATGCACCAAGCGCGGCGCGTCTGCCAAGGAACTGATTGCGGATCCTCCGCCGCAATCCTGCCATGCCCGCCACGGCGCCGCCGTAAAAGTCCTGAAAATACCTTGAACAAGACGCAAGGCCGCCTTGACGGTGGGGTCATATGTCCTTGCGCACAGTTCAAACATAGGAGGACAAGATGCGCTACCTGACGAAGACCTCACTTCTCGCCACCGGCCTTGCTTTCGCGCTGACAGGCGCGGCACTCGCCCAGGGGACGGCCAGCACCGCCCCTGTCCAGGGCAGCCGCCCCGCCGCTCAGGCGCCGGCAGGGGCCAAGCCTGGCGATGCCACCTCTGGCCAGGTGCGTGGCCATCAGGGGAACGGCCAGACCCGTGCGGTGACGCCGGCGGCCCCCTCGGGCGGCGCTACCCGCTAACCTAGCAGCGTAACCGGCGGGCGGATGCGTCCCGCCCGCCGGTCAGCCGCAAGGCCCGCCCTTAACCGGGGCGGGCTTTGTCGTTTGGGGCGCCCTCAGCCCACCCTAAAGATTGACGTCTCGCAAAGCCCGGACGCACATTCCCCCCATATCAAGACCGAAACAGGGGGAGGACCCAGGCATGGCTGATGAATTGATCGCGCTGAAACCCGAAATCGTCGCCAAGGCGCGTGTGACGGAAGCGCAGCGCGCGGCCATGTATGATGCGGCGGCGAAGGACCCCGATGCCTTCTGGCGCGATGAAGCCAAGCGCATTTCCTGGATGAAGGCGCCGACGAAAATCAAGAACACCGATTTCAACGGCAATGTTTCGATCAAATGGTTCGAAGATGGGGTGCTGAATGCCTCAGTCTCCTGCCTCGATCGGCATTTGGCGACGCGCGGTGATCAGGTGGCGATTCTGTGGGAAGGCGATGACCCGGCTGCGGATGCCAAGGTGACCTACCGCGAATTGCATGCACGCGTCTGCAAACTTGCCAATGCCATGCGCAAGCTTGGCGTGAAAAAGGGCGACCGCGTTTGTATCTATCTGCCGATGATCGTGGAAGCGGCCGTCGCCATGCTGGCCTGTGCGCGCGTCGGCGCCGTTCATTCCATCGTCTTTGGCGGGTTTTCGCCCGATAGCTTGGCATCACGCATTCAGGATTCCGAATGTGTCATGCTCATCACCGCCGATGAAGGCCGCCGCGGTGGCCGGCGCGTCCCGCTGAAGGTCAATGCGGATGAAGCGCTGCTGAGTTGTTCATCCATCCAGAACGTGATTGTCGCGCGCAATACCGGCGGCAGCGTTGAGATGATGTCTGGCCGCGATCATTGGTGGGATGCGATCACCACCGGCCAGCCCGAGACTTGCGAGCCCGAGCCGATGGGCGCGGAAGACCCGCTGTTTATCCTTTATACGTCAGGCAGCACGGGCAAGCCCAAGGGTGTGTTGCACACGACCGGCGGCTATATGGTTTGGGCATCTTACACGCATGAAAAAGTTTTCGATTACCGCGATGGCGAGATCTATTGGTGCACCGCCGATGTCGGTTGGGTGACCGGGCATAGCTATATTGTTTATGGCCCGCTTGCGAATGGCGCGACCACGCTGATGTTTGAAGGCGTGCCGAGCTGGCCCGATTCCGGGCGCTTCTGGCAGGTGGTGGCGAAGCATAAGGTGAATATCTTCTATACCGCCCCCACCGCGATTCGCGCCCTGATGCGCGATGGTGAAGCACCGGTGCAAAAGCATGACCGTTCCAGCCTGCGGATTTTGGGCAGTGTGGGTGAGCCAATCAACCCCGAGGCCTGGCTTTGGTATTACCGCGTGGTGGGCGATTCTCGCTGCCCGATTGTGGATACCTGGTGGCAGACGGAAACCGGCGGCATTTTGATCTCGCCCTTGCCTGGTGCGGTCGCGCAAAAGCCTGGCTCCGCCACGCTGCCACTGCCCGGTGTGAAGCCGGCTTTGGTGGATGGTGAGGGCAAGCTGCTGGAAGGGGCGACCGAGGGCAATCTGGTGATCCTGGATAGCTGGCCCGGACAGATGCGCACCGTCTATGGCGATCACGAACGCTTCGTGCAGACCTATTTTTCCACCTTCAAGGGCGTGTATTTCACCGGCGATGGCGCGCGGCGTGATGCCGATGGCTATTACTGGATCACGGGCCGCGTGGATGATGTGATCAATGTCGCCGGCCACCGCATGGGCACGGCCGAGATCGAAAGCGCGCTGGTCGCGAACCTTGCGGTGGCGGAAGCCGCGGTGGTTGGCATGCCGCATGACATCAAGGGCCAGGGCATCTACGCCTATGTCACGCTGAAGGCGGGCGTTGAGCCCACGGATGTGCTGCGCAAGGAATTAGTCGCCTGGGTGCGCAAGGAAATCGGCCCCATCGCGACGCCGGATGCCATTCAATGGGCGCCAGGCCTGCCGAAAACCCGTTCCGGCAAGATCATGCGCCGCATCCTGCGCAAGATCGCAGCGAATGAGGTGGATGGGTTGGGGGATACCAGCACCCTCGCCGATCCGGCGGTGGTGGATGAATTGGTGGCGAATAGGGTGCGGTGAAGTTCTTCAGTTCTGCGATTGGCGTGATCCTGCCATAGGGATCACGCCATGGCGCGCGGCAAGCGCCAATCAATCATCCGAACGGCTAGGCGTGCCGGCCAAAACGCCGCCATCAATCACAATCGTCTGCCCCGTCATGAAGGAACCGGCGGCGGAGCCCAGAAACACTGCCGCCCCCGCGATTTCATCGGGTTCGCCAATACGCTTGAGCGGTGTGTCCTTGGTGCGCTTGGCGTAAATGCCGGGGTCTTCCCAAAGCGCGCGGGCGAAATCGGTGCGTACCAGCCCGGGAGCGATGGCATTGGCGCGCACGTTTTTTGGCCCCCATTCCACGGCGAGGTTCCGCACCAATTGCATATCGGCCGCCTTGGAAATGGCATAGGCGCCCAACACCGGGGAGCCTCGGAAGCCGCCGATGGACGAAATGATGATGATGGAACCACCGCCGCGTTCCGCCATACCCGGCGCGGTCATGTGCGACAGCCAGAGATTCGATTTGATGTTGGACGCCATGATCTTATCAAAAATCTCATCGGGCATGGTCACGGCGGGACCAAAATGCGGGTTGATCGCGGCATTGCAGACCATGATGTCCACCTGGCCCCAGGCGGCGATGGTTTGGTCTATCAGCG
>CALRPR020000077.1:0-17920 GCA_943370125.1 Allobosea thiooxidans
ACCCATCCAACCGCAAGTCAGGCATCAAAAAAGCCCACCGCCATTGGCGGCAGCCCTCCGGTCGGGCTACGCCCTCCCTACGGTCCGCCCCCAATGGCGCTTTCTCATCCTGATTGTCGCTGCTCTCTCAGCTTGATTGTCGGCGGTCATCTGGATATCTCCGAGAGCGTACTGCGGCGCTGGATACGGGAATTGAGCGTGGCTCCTGCTGCCGCCTTTCCCGGGAACGGGCAAATGCGGGCCGATCCGGCCGAGGTTGCGGCCTTGAAGAAAGAGGTCGTCCGGCTCCGGGCGGAGCGCGACTTCCTGAAGAAAGCGGCAGCTTTATTTCGCGCGCGAGGCCATATGAGGTTCGCCTTCATTGTCAGGCATTTACGTCTCGTATGCTGTCCGCCTTCAAATCCTTTGAGACCAATTGGCGCGCCGGCTAACGGAGTATCTGGCCCACTCACGGCCAAGAATGGCAGTTTGCAGAAAATCCTCAAACCCAGTCCTCCATCCTGAACCCCCGCGACGCCAGCGGCAGGCTACTTCGGCTGATGGCGGCGTCTTCCCCTGGCGCGTTCATTGCCCTCCGCTTCACCCTACCCGCCTTTTTTGCCGCCTGCACATGCAGCGCTGCCACAGACAAATCCACCGTCGTAAGGATCATATTCCGCGCCGCCACGCGCACCTTGTCGTTCGAACTCACATGGCAATCCAACACAAAGGCAATGCTGCTCGTATCCAGCGATGCATCCGCGAAATCCCTCCGCCTCGCGCCGGGTGTCAACGCCGGTTGAAATTTGACCCACTTTCAGGCTGAGTGCCGGTTGAAACCTGACCGAATTTTTTACCCTGGGATGGGGCTATCCCTTTGACTTATCTCGATAATGCAAGTGCCTTTGTAAAGCAAATGCAATTGCATCGCTGACAGATCAATCTAGCCCTGGATGTCATGGCCTTGGTCCTATGGCGCCGGCAGTCTGGCGCCTCACAAAGCCCCTACCCCCACAATCCTGTAATCATACACCCCACCATCCACTTCCGTGATGGTCACATGCTCGCCAGGCCGGATGGGGCTGGTGCCGGGATCGAAATGGGCCTCTGGCGCATCGAAGCGCTCAGCCAGGCTGCCGCTGAAGCGGATGAACCAGCCATTATCGCCATCATATTGCACATCACCCAGTTCGGGCGGTGCTTCCGGGCGGTAGTGCCGCGCGCGCCAGGGCGCGGGGTCCTCCTGCCAGGCTACTGGATCAGCGTGTCCCGCGGCATCCAGCGCCAATTCGATCTCATAGCGATGATCAACGCAGCCAAGCGGAAAGCCCGGCCCCGCCACCATGGAGAGTGTCACCAGCATCCGTTCCATGTGCACCTCCTCAATCAAGGCTAAACGAACAGGTCAGATCGCCACCTTCACGCCCAACTCTACCACACGGTCCGATGGAATACGGAAGAATTCGGTCGCCGGAAGTGAATTGCGGCTGAGCACAACGAAAAGCCATTGCCGCCAGCGCGACATTTTCGGCACCGCCGCCGCCACCACCGTCTCCCGCCCCAGGAAATAGGAGGTCTGCATCGGCTCATAAGGAATGCCCAATTCCGCCAGTGCTTCAAGTTCACGCGGGATATTGGGGCTTTCCTGGAAACCATAGCGGAGCGCGACGCGGTAGATATTTGGCGCCAATTCCTCAACCGCGCGACGCCGATCGGCACCCACTTGCGGCACATCCTCATTCGCGACCGTCACGAATAGCACGCGTTCATGCAAAACCTTGTTGTGCTTAAGGTTATGTAGCAGCGCGCCAGGCAGGAATTCCGCCTGGCTGGTCATGAATACCGCGGTGCCGGGCACGCGCACGGTCCGCGACTGCGGCAGGCGCGCAATGAAGGATTTCAGCGGCAGCCCATCCTGACGGATGCGCGCGAACAGCAATTCCCGCCCGCGATGCCAGGTCAGCATCATGACAAACAGCACAAGGCCAAGCACCAGCGGCACATAGCCGCCTTCGGGAATTTTCAGCACGTTGGAAAGGAAGAACGCCAAATCAAGCGCCAGCAGCGGCAGAAAAACGCCGAGCACAGCAAGCAGCGGCCAGCCGAATTTGCGCCGGAACACCACCATGGCAAGGCAGGATGTGCAAACAAACGTGCCCGTAACCGCAATGCCATAGGCAGCCGCCAAACGTTCGGAATCGCGGAACGTCACCACCAGAATTAGTACGCCGATCAGCAGGGCGAAATTCACCTGCGGCATATAGATCTGGCCTTCTTCGGTATCGCTGGTGTGGCGCACCACAAGCCGCGGCATGAAGCCAAGCTGCACGCATTGCCGCGCAATGGTATAGGCGCCCGAAATCATCGCCTGACTTGCAATGATGGTGGCAGCGGTTGCCAGAAACACCAAAGGCAGGCGGAACCATTCCGGCGCCAGCAGGAAGAAGGGGTTTTCCAGCGCTGCCGGATCGCGCAGCAAAAGCGCGCCTTGGCCAAGATAATTCAGCACCAGCGCCGGCAGCACAATGACCACCCAGGCCCAGCGAATGGGCCTTCGCCCAAAATGGCCCATATCGGCGTAAAGCGCCTCAGCCCCCGTCACCGCCAGCACCACAGAACCGAAGGCAATAAAGGCCGCGAATTTGTAATGCAGGCAGAAAGTGATGGCCCAATGCGGCGAAATGGCAGCCAATACGCCAGGATTATGCAGCACTTCCCAAAGCCCGAGCAGCCCCAGCACCAGGAACCAAGCCGCACAAATTGGCCCGAATACGGCCCCCATTTTCGCCGTCCCGCGATATTGCACCAGGAAAAGTGCCAGCAGGATCACAATTGAAATCGGCAAAACCGCCTTTTCCAAATGCGGTGAGACAACCTTGAGCCCCTCCACCGCCGAAAGCACGGAAATCGCCGGGGTGATGATGCCATCACCAAAGAACAGGCAGGCGCCGGCAATGCCAATCAACGCCAAGGCCCAGCGCAGCCGCGCATTTTCCACACTCCGCTGCGCAAGCGCCATCAGCGCCAAGATACCACCTTCGCCGCGATTATCCGCCCGCAGCACAAAGGCGACGTACTTGACGGTAACGGTCAGGATCAGCGACCAGATGATCAGGCTGAGCAGGCCCAGCACCTCCCAGGCCTCCACGCCGCCATCCTCAAAATGGCTGGCCGCCGCGCGCATGGCGTAAAGCGGTGAGGTGCCGATATCGCCATAGACAACGCCAAGCACGCCCAGGATCAGGGCAAGCGACGGGGCGCTACGCTCGGTAGCGGCGGGGCTGCTCATGCCTGGACTGCCTTTAGGGGGAACATCGCGGCGCACTCTGCCCCTTCACCGCCGGAAAGCAAGATTTCTGCCCCGCATCTGGCGCATGGCGGGCATTCAATGCCCGCGCAGGATCTGGCTCAGGAATAGCTTGAGCCGATCGGTCTTTGGTGCATTGAAGACCTGATCGGGGGTGCCGACTTCCACCACCTCACCCTGGTCCATGAAGACCACGCGATCCGCCACCTGACGGGCGAAGCCCATTTCATGGGTCACCACCATCATGGTCATGCCGGTGCCGGCCAGTTCCACCATCACATCCAGCACTTCCTTGATCATTTCGGGATCAAGGGCCGAGGTGGGTTCGTCGAACAACATGATCTTGGGGCGCATGCAAAGGGCGCGGGCAATGGCCACGCGCTGCTGCTGCCCGCCGGAAAGCTGGCCCGGATATTTCAGCGCCTGTTCTGGGATTTTCACCCGCGCAAGCAATTCCATCGCGAGTTCTTCGGCGTCCTTTTTCGGCATGCGGCGAACCCAAATGGGCGCCAGGGTGCAGTTTTCCAGCACCGTCAGATGCGGGAAAAGATTGAAGGATTGGAACACCATGCCCACTTCGCGGCGGATCGCATCCAAAGCACGCACATCATCGGTCAATTCAATCCCTTCTACCGCGATACGACCTTCCTTGTGCACTTCCAGGCGGTTGATGCAGCGGATCATGGTGGATTTGCCCGAACCCGATGGGCCGCACACCACCACGCGTTCGCCGGGGGCAACAGCAAGGTTGACATCGCGCAGCACATGCAGCGCGCCGAACCATTTATTGACGCCGGCCAATTAAATGGCGGGGGGCGCATCCGCCTTGGCGGCGGAAGCGATATAGGCAAGATCAGCGGAAGCGCTCATGATATTTTCCTCGGGATTCAGCGACGGCGATGGCGGTTCAATTCCGCCTCCAACCCTCGGCTGTATTTGGACATGGCGTAGCAGAAAACGAGATAGATACTGCCGACAAAGACATAGACCTCAACGCCGAAACCCTGCCAGGCGGGCTCCACAATCGCGGTCTTGCCAGCGGTCAGCAGGTCGAAAATGCCAATGATCAGCACCAGCGACGTATCCTTGAAGAAACCGATGAAGGTATTCACCAAGGGCGGGATCACCATGCGCAAGGCCTGGGGCATGATGATCAGCCCGGTCTTTTGCCAAAAGGAAAGCCCCATCGCATCGGCCGCTTCATATTGGCCCTTTGGCAGGGATTGCAGCCCGCCGCGCACAACCTCCGCCAGATAGGCGCCGGCGAATAGGATGATGGCAATCTGTGCGCGGAGTAGCTTATCAATATTCATCCCCTCCGGCAGAAATAGGGGGAACATGACGCTTGCCATGAACAGCAGGCTGATCAGCGGCACGCCGCGAATGAGCTCAACATACAGCACACACAGCACCTTGATGGCGGGCAGCGAAGATCGCCGGCCAAGCGCCACCAGGATGGAAAGCGGAAAGGCAAAAGCAAGCCCGAAGGTCGCCAGGATCAGGGTGATGGGTAAGCCCCCCCAGCGTTCCTGCGGCACATAGGAAAGCCCGAAGACGCCGCCCCACATCAGAATGCCGATCGCGGTCAGCATCCCAACCCAGATCAGCGCCAATTCCCAGCGCCAGAAGCGCCGCATGGCGGAAATCACGTAAAGCGCCACGAATAGCACGCAGGCCAAGGCCGGGCGCCAATGCTGTTCATAGGGATAGGTGCCGAACAGCATGAAGCGGTGTTTTTCGCCAATCACCGCCCAGCAGGCGCCAGAACCGCGCAGGTCTCGGCAGGCTTGCGTCTGCGGCCCCTGCGCATTGGAAGGCACCGACCAAATCGCATTCACGAAGGCCCAATCAATGAAGGACAGCGTGAATTTGATCAGCAGATAGCCCATGGCCAGCGTGACGGCCGTGGAGAGCCAGCCGGAGAACAGATTGGTCCTGGCCCAGGCAATCGGCCCCACCACCGTGATTGGCGCCTTGCGCGGGCCGGATGGAATGCTTGTGTCGCTCATGGCTGGCCTCCTACCGTTCGACCAGCGCGATGCGCGCATTATACCAATTCATGAAAAGACTAATCGAAAGACTGATGGTCAGATAGACCGCCATGATGATGGCAATGCCTTCAATCGCCTGCCCCGTCTGATTGAGCGTGGTATTGGCGATGGACACAATGTCCTGATAGCCGATCGCGACCGCGAGCGAGGAATTCTTCGTCAGGTTCAGGTAATTCGACGTCATGGGCGGGATAATGACGCGCAGCGCTTGCGGCATGACAATCAGCCGCAGCACCGAGCCATGTTTCAACCCCAGCGCCTGCGCCGCTTCCCATTGCCCATGATTGACCGACATGATGCCGGCGCGCACCACTTCCGCGATGAAGCCCGCCGTATAGGTAACAAGCCCGATCAGCAGCGCGAAATATTCGGGGCTGATATTCAGGCCGCCGCGGAAATTGAAGCCGCGCAGCTCGGGGTATTCAATCTCCCACGGGGCGCCCAGGCCCCACCAAACGGCGATGGGCAGCGCCAGCATCAAGCCAAGCGCGGTGGGCCAAACCTTGCGCGGCTGGCCATCTTCCATCTGCTTCGCACGCCCCATACGCGCATAAAGCCAGGTACCGACGATACCGAGCAGAAACGCCACCAGCGCCGCCGTATGCGCGTTTTCCCAAATCAACGCCGGCAGCTTTAGGCCGCGATTGGAAAGCACCACGCCTTCCATGGGCTTCAGCGCCTGGCGCGGGCCGGGCAGGCCTTGCAGGATGGTGTACCAAAACAGCAACTGCAGCAGCAGCGGCAGATCGCGAATGATTTCGATATATGCGCCGGCAATGCGCGACAGCAGAAAATTCTTGGAAAGCCGCGCAATGCCAATCGCGGTGCCAAGGATGGTCGCCAGCACCACGCCAACTACGGCAACCTTCAGCGTATTCAGAACGCCCACCATCAGCGCGCGCAGATAGGTATCCGTGGGCTCATAGGAAATCAGGCTTTCGGCGATGGGGAGCCCCGCTTCGCGATCAAGGAAGCCAAAGCCGGTCGCGATGCGCCGCACCGCCAGATTGTGGGAGGTATTGCTGTAGAGCCAATAGATCAGGCTACCAACGGCCGCGACGACCACGATCTGCCAGAAAATGCCGCGCACCCGTTCATCCGACCAGGAAAGCCGGAGCGGACGTTTGGGCGGGCGCCGCTTGTAGCGCGGATCGCTCGTTGTGCCAGACATTATAAGCCTCTCCTGACCATTGGCCTGCCCCTTGGGGTGAGGTGGCGCCACAGCTGCGTTAAGTTTGCCGCTTTGGTAGGCACTGCGTTACCGGATAGCAGGCCATCCCCGCAAGCGCCGCACTTCAGCCGGCCGACACTGGCCTGCTCTGCCATGGGAAGCCCGGTGGCTAATGGCTTGATCAAATGCGGTTCTCCGGTCGGGCAGGGGTGAAGCCGTTCTGAAGCTCAGCAATTCCCGCGCCAAAGCTTGTCCTTCCCCGCCCGGCAATGCCACATGCGCCAGCAGAATCGCGGAGGCAAAACCATGCGGCAGATGGACAAGGCAGCAATCCGGGCAGCCCTGCCCTGGGACAGGCTGATCGAAGCCCTGGCCGAGATGTTCCGTGAAGGCTGCGAAGCACCACTGCGGCACCGCCACGGCTGGGCGGATGGCGCCGGGGCGCAGAATACCCTGCTGCTGATGCCGGCCTGGCGCGCCGGCGGGCATTACGGCGTGAAGATTGTCCATGTCGCGCCGGGCAATGATGCGCGCGGCCTGCCCGCTGTGCATGCCAGCTATTTGCTGTCCGACGCCACAACCGGCGCGCCACTTGCCATGCTGGATGGCGGCGAATTGACGGATAGGCGTACGGCAGCGGCCAGCCTTCTCGCCGCGCGCTATTTGGCCCGGCCAAAGAGTTCCCGCCTGCTGCTGCTGGGCAGCGGCAAGGTCGCCCATGCCCTGGCCGAGGCTTATGCTGCCTGTTTTCCGATCAAGGATATCGCGATCTGGTCGCGCAAGGGTGAGAATGCCGCGCGTTTAGCCGGGCAGCTTGCCGCCCATGGCCTGCCGGCGCGGGCGGTGGCCGAGCCTGATTTCGCCGCAGCCGATATCATCAGCGCTGCCACCTTGGCGACCGATGCGCTGATCCCTGGCGCGGGGCTGAGCCCCGGGGTGCATCTTGATCTGGTTGGCGCCTATCGGCCGGATATGCGCGAAGCGGATGCGCTGGCGCTGAAGCGGGCGCTTCTGGTGGTGGATACCCGCGCCGGCGGCTTGGCTGAAGCCGGCGATGTGGTGCAGGCCATAGCGGAGGGCGCTATTGAAGCAGACCATGTGGTGGCGGATTTGGCGGAGCTTTGCCGTGGCACCCATCCCGGGCGGCAAAGCGCTGATCAGATCACCGCCTTCAAATCCGTGGGCTGGGCAGGGGAGGATTTGGCGGCGGCGGTGCTGGCTTATGGGGGTGGGAGCATTTTGTAGCCAAGCGGCTTCGCTTGGCGGCTCGGAAAATGCGGCCAAAATCACCGAGCGCGTTTCACGTGAAACTATTCCTAGTACTCGCACGCCGTTGTTGTTCAAGGGCGCAGAGAACTACCCTAATGGGAAAGAGTCTTTGAGACGGAACCGAAAACGGTATGCGTGCGATTTTGTCTGCCTTCCCGTCAATGTACCTGCGGGCGCTCACCAATCGCCTCTTCTGCAATCCTTCCGACGGCATCCCACTCAGCTCCCCGAAAGCGCGGCACCACGATGCTATTGTCGGCGCGCTGACGGAGCTTTTGGGTCAAGGCTTTATCATTTTCCAAGAGGAGAACAACAATCACTTGTCTGCGTAGTTGGTAGCGAGCAGTAGAGTTCAGCAGCAACGCCTCGTACGCCTTGTTGTTGCTTGTCCCGAAAAACAGTGCAACTGGCGGACGACCAGAGGCACGGACTACCACGTCCGCAGGCCACTCATGCAGGTCTTGCGACACTGTCGCATCGTACTCGATTTCGGCGCG
The DNA here is from genome assembly GCA_943370125.1 of Allobosea thiooxidans. Taxonomy (GTDB): domain Bacteria; phylum Pseudomonadota; class Alphaproteobacteria; order Acetobacterales; family Acetobacteraceae; genus Neoroseomonas. The sequence goes on from CALRPR020000077.1 coordinate 8,275, forward strand.
CCCGGAAATGGCGCGCTCCAAAGAGGTACGAGCCTCTTCGACCCAGAGAGACTCGACCTTTTCGCGAGTGATTTGAAGTAATTCCTGAACCCGTATAAGCAACGCAATGAAACGCAAAGCGGCCGTGGCGACAGCCGTTTTATTCATCGGCCCGATGGCCAATTCACCGCTCTGATCGTCATATGTCGCGCCATAGTCTACCAGCAGCGCTTGAAAGGTCTCGGCGCGAGCGCCGCCTCCCAACTCGGCGCCAGCTGCCTCAATGTATGGTATTGTCGTACCATCATCTTGCAAACGCCAATCATTGTTCTCGTCAGGACCGACAATGTAGAACATGAGGGCCTCGCCGGTAACGCCCTTAAAGCTTGTAGTAACAGCCAAGCCGGCCGGCACATTTTCGACGGCTAAACTTTCACAGAAGGCACGGCAAAGATCGTCCTTCATGGCATCAACTCCAAAGGCGGGACTTTATCCAGGCGAAAGAAACGTTGGGCCACCGCAAATGCCGTATCGTCAGTCATGGCTGCAGGATCGGCCTGATCGGTGCGTCGCGCACGGTTCAAATGTCGCAGCCAGGGGCCACGAACAATTCCGGCCGGAACGCCGTTCAATAGCCCACAAGCAGCGTGGATGTGCCAACCCTTGTGAGTCGGGTGCTTCTCAAGCTGCGCCACTATCTTCGTGCCGCCGGCATCAACCAAGCCGAGCATCGCCTGATACTGGCCAAGCGTCGCAGAGTAGTTAATGAGAAGACGAAAGCTGCCGCCGTTCATATCAAAAGTAACTAGACGCCAACGGCGATTACCAAGCTGGTAGGCTTTGTTTCCCGACCTTGAGAGTGGGAAAGCAGAGCGCGGCATCTTACCTTGCGCCCATGATCCGAGCGACAGATTTTCTTTGGCGGAAAGGATAATGTTGCGCAGTCTCACAAGGCGAGGATAAGGGCGCCTCCGTAGCCGCGTCTAGCCCTCCGTGAACAAAGTTATTCTTATCTCCTGTGGCCACCATCTCCAAATACCCCCTACCGCCGCCCAAACATCCGCTCCAACGCCGCCGCATCCAGCTTCAGCACCGTGGGCCGGCCATGGCTACACGTCGCGGCGCGCGGCGTCGCTTCCATCTGGCGCAGCAGCGCATCCATCTCGGCTGCATTCATCCGCCGCCCGGCGCGAATGCTGCCATGGCAGGCAAGTCGCGCAATCGCCGCATCCAGCTTGCGCTCCAAGGCGGTGCTTTCCGCATCCACCGCCAATTCTTCCGCCATATCGCGGAGCAGCGGCGCGGGATCAGCAGCGCCGAGCAAGGCCGGCAGGCTCCGCACCAATACCGCACCAGCGCCGAAGCCTTCAATTTCCAGCCCCAACCGGGCGAGTGCTGCCGCCGCGCCAAGCAAACGCGCCGCATCGGCGTTCGGCATATCCACCACCGCCGGCACCAGCAAAGGCTGGGCACGCACCCCACCGTCAAGCAACTGCGCGCTCAGTGCCTCATGCGTCAGGCGTTCATGCGCGGCGTGCTGATCCACCAGCACCAGCGAACCATCAGCAGCTTCGGCGATAATGAAGGTGTCCAAAATCTGCGCCACGGCACGGCCCAAGGGATGCGCGGCATCCATCGGCTCGGGTGCAGGCGGCGGCAGGCTGGGCGGGCGGAACCCCAAGGGCAGGCGCGGCTGCGGCAGCCCTGGCGGGCGCGGCATGGATTGGGGCAAAACGGGCAGAGCCTCGCTGAAGCCCGCAACCGGCGTGGCGCCGGCCAGGGAAGGCACCGCCACCACCGTCCCGGCGCCAATCGCGAGGGATTTGCGGAGCGCGAAGATCAAGGCACCCCGCACGGCCTCTCCATCGCGGAAGCGAAGCTCGGTCTTCATCGGATGCACATTCACATCCACGGACTCCAGCGGCACTTGCAGGAACAGCGCTGCCACGGGGTGCCGGCCCTGCGGGATCACATCGCGGTAGGCCACGCGCAAAGCCACGCGCAGCAAAGGGTCGCGCACCGGGCGGCGGTTCACCACCAAATGCTGGCCAAGCGTGGTCGGGCGGTGATGGGAAGGCAGCGCCGCGAGCCCGCTGATATCCAGGCTTGCGGAAACAGCTTCCACTGGCACCGCCGCGGCGGCGAAATCCGCGCCCAGCACTTGCCGAATGCGCCCTTCCTGATCGGCGGCGGGTAGCGACAGCACTTCCCGCCCATCGCTTTCCACACGAAACGCCACTTCCGGCCAGGCGAGTGCCAGGCGGCGCACCGCTTCCACCGCGTGTTCGGCTTCCGTGCGCGGATGCTTTAGGAATTTCCGCCGCGCCGGGGTGGCGAAGAACAAATCCCGCACCTCCACCCGCGTGCCGGGGGCGCCAGAGGCGGGGGCGACTTCCCCCGTCAGCCCGCCCTCCACATTGATCCGATGCGCCGCGCCGTCGCGCGGGCAAGAGGTGACGGAAAGCCGCGCCACCGCGCCGATGGAAGGCAAGGCCTCACCCCGGAAGCCAAGCGTCGCGATGCGAAACAGGGTCGCTTCTTCCGGCAATTTGGACGTGGCGTGGCGTTCGACGGCCAGCGCCAGGTCCTGAGGCCCCATGCCAAAGCCATCATCTTCCACCAGAATACGGTCCATCCCCCCGCCTTCCAGCGTAACGGCGATGCGAAGCGCCCCGGCATCCAAGGCGTTTTCAACAATTTCCTTGAGCGCGGCAGCCGGGCGTTCCACCACCTCACCCGCCGCGATGCGGTTCGCGGTGGTCTCCGACAGCAGGCGGATGGCCGGGCGCGGGGCCAGGATGGGGGCGGCGGACATGCGCTCTTATAGCATGGCGAGCGATTCGGGGCGCCAGCCCTTCCCGCCACACGGATCAGGCGCTAGTGATCCCTGCGAAACGGCAAGCATTGGGGGCAAGGCCCATGAAGAAAATCTATCCGGATGCCAAGGCGGCGCTATCCGGCCTGTTGCGCGATGGCATGGTGATCCATTCCGGCGGCTTCGGGCTTTCGGGCATCCCCACCCTGTTGATCGAAGCCATCCGCGATTCCGGCGTGAAGGACCTGACCGTGGTCTCCAATAATGCCGGGGTGGATGATGCCGGTTTGGGCCTGCTGTTGAAAACCCGCCAGATCCGCAAAATGATCTCAAGCTATGTCGGCGAAAACGCCGAATTCGCCCGGCAATATCTGGCCGGTGAGCTTGAAATTGAATTCAACCCGCAAGGCACTTTGGCCGAGCGTATTCGCGCCGGGGGTGCCGGCATCCCGGCCTTTTTCACCAAAACCGGCGTTGGCACCGAAGTCGCCAAGGGCAAGGAAACCCGCGAATTTGATGGCGAGACCTTTGTGATGGAACGCGGCATTGTCGCTGATCTGGCCATCATCCACGCCTATATGGCCGATCATGAAGGCAATCTGGTCTATCGAAAGACCGCGCGGAATTTCAACCCCATGATGGCAACGGCGGCGCGCGTCACGGTAGCCCAGGTGGAACATTTGGTCCGCCCCGGAGAGATTGAGGCGGACCACATCCACACGCCGGGCATTTTCGTCAAACGCATGATCACCTGCCCGCCCGGCTACGAAAAGCGCATTGAACAGCGCACTGTCCGCAAGCACGCGCCCGCCGCCGCGGCCGGCGCTCAGTCCCAGGGATAAGGAGAAAAACCATGGCCTGGAACCGCGATGAAATGGCCGCTCGTGCGGCGCGCGAATTGCAAGATGGCTTCTATGTGAACCTTGGGATCGGCATCCCGACGCTGGTCGCCAATCACGTGCCCACCGGCTTCAATGTGCAGCTGCAAAGCGAAAATGGCATGCTCGGCCTTGGCCCCTTCCCCTACGAAGGTGAAGAAGACGCCGATCTGATCAATGCCGGCAAGCAGACCATTACTCAGTTGCCGACCAGTTCCTTCTTCGATTCCGCGCAATCCTTCGGGATGATCCGTGGCGGGCATATTGACCTTTCCATCCTGGGCGCCTTGCAGGTGGCCGAAAATGGCGACCTGGCCAATTGGATGATCCCGGGCAAGATGGTGAAGGGCATGGGCGGCGCGATGGATTTGGTCGCGGGCGTCAAGCGCGTGATCGTGCTGATGGAACATACCGCCGGCGGCAAGCCCAAGCTGCTCAAGCAATGCGGCCTGCCGCTGACAGGCAGCCGCGTCGTGGATATGGTGATCACCGATCTTGGCGTGTTTGAAATCGCCCGGCGCGGGCCGGCCGTAATGAAGCTGATCGAACTCGCCCCCGGCGTGACCGAAGCCGAAATGCGCGAAAAGACCGAAGCGGATTATACGGTGGCGCTCTCAAAATAGCGCTTTCGCCCCCGTTTTGCCGCCAAAATCATGCCCGCGCCGGGATCGCGCTTGACCCGGCGGGGGCATAGGATCATTTTGCGCCGCAATCTTAAACCCTGGCGCCCCGCGCGCCCTACAATTGAGGTCCGATGCCCAAAGAAGATATGATGGAGTTCAGCGGAGAGGTGATGGAGCTTCTGCCCAACGCCATGTTCCGCGTGAAACTGGATAATGAGCATTTGGTCCTGGCGCATACCAGCGGGAAGATGCGCAAGAACCGCATCCGCGTGCTCGCCGGTGATCGCGTCAATGTTGAAATGACGCCCTATGATCTGACCAAGGGCCGCATCACCTTCCGCTTCAAGTAACACGCAAAGCATGGATGCCGTGCGCTTGCCGCTGGTATTGGCGAGCGCCAGCCCCCGCCGCCTGGATTTGCTGGCGCGGCTTGGCATTACGCCCGCGCGCGTAATCGCAACCGATATTGATGAAACGCCCTTGAAGGCAGAGCAGCCGCGCGCCTTGGCGGCCAGGCTATCACTCGCCAAGGCTGAAGCCGCCTTGCCCTTGGCCGAAGGCGCGCTGATCCTAGCTGCCGACACGGTGGTGGGCGTTGGCCGGCGCATCCTGCAAAAGGGCGAGACCGAGGCTGATGCGCGGCATTGCCTGGCGCTGCTTTCCGGCCGGCGGCATTGCGTGACCACGGGCATGGTGCTGGCTTTGCCTGATGGGCGGCGCCTTCAGCGCCTTGTCGAAACCAATGTCACCTTCCAGCGCCTGACTGAAGCGCAGATGGAAGACTACATCGCTTCCGGCGAATGGCAGGGCAAGGCCGGCGCCTATGCCATCCAAGGCCGGGCGGAGGCTTTCACGCGCTTCATCTCGGGCAGCCATTCCAATGTGGTCGGCCTGCCCTTGTTTGAAACCGCGCAAATGCTGCGAGGGATTGGGTGGCTGAAGCCCTGATCCTGGCCGAGGCCTCACCGGGCGAGGTGCGGACCGCGCTGCTGCTGGGTGGAAGGCTGACGGAAGCCTGGGTAGAACGCCCCGCGCGGCCTGATGGGGTTGGCGATCTGCATCGCGGGCGGGTGGCGGCGATTTCGGCCGCCATGTCGGGCGCCTTCGTGGCACTTCCTGGCAATGAAACCGGCTTCCTGCCGGAAAGCGCCGCCAGCGCGCCGCGCCAGCCGATCAAACAGGCGGTGCAGGAGGGGCAGATTTTAGGGCTGCGCGTGACCCGCGCCGCGCAGGCCGGCAAGGGGCCAAGGCTTTCAGCCCTGCTGACAGATGCCGAAGCGGCGCTGATTGCCGCCGCACCGCCAGGCGCGCCGCGACTGGTGGCGCGCGGGCCATGTGCCATTCAGCGCCTCGCCGCGCGTTACCCGAAGGCCGAGCTGCGTGTGACCGGCGCGGGTTTAGTGGCAAGGCTGCGCGCGGCGCTGGGAGATCGCGTGCAGGCCCAGCATGGCACGGTGTTCGATGAGGCGATTGAAGGCGAATTCGCCTCCCTGGCCGAAAGCGCGGTGGCTTTGCCGGGCGGCGGTGTGCTGCATATCCAGACCACACGCGCGCTGACGGCGCTTGATGTGGATAGCGGCGGCGCTGGCGATGGCCTGGCGCGCTTCAATGAAACAGCTTTGCCCGAAATTGCGCGGCAGATCAGGCTGCGCAATCTCTCGGGTGCGATTTTGCTGGATGTCGCAGGGCTTTCCGCCAAGCGTCGGCAGGCTTTTCTTGAACCGCTCCGCGCCGCGCTGGCACCTGATAGGCTGGCGCGGCTTGTCGGGCTGACCGGGCTTGGCTTGATTGAAATGGTGCGCGACCGCATCCACCCACCCTTGGCCGAAATCCTGCACACGCCCTTGGCGGAAGGCTTGGCCGCCCTGCGCCAAGCCGCGCGCGATGCGGCGGCACGCCCTGCTGAACGCCTGATGCTGGAAGCCCGGCCAGAGGTGATCACGGCCTTGCGCGACCTGCCCAGCGCGCTTGATGACTATGCAGCGCTTACCGGGCATGGGCTGGAATTGCGGAGCGTCGCTTCAGGCCCGCCACAAATACGAGAGGTGCCGCGTGACTGACGCCGAGAAAAAACCGCGCCGCCCGCGCTGCCCGATTTGTGGCCGCGCCCCAGCGCCAGAACAGCGCCCCTTCTGTTCCGATCGCTGCCGGCAGGTGGATTTGGGCCGATGGATGACCGAAGCCTATGCGATTCCAGCCGCAGTCACGCCGGAAGAGGAAGAAGAATAGCCCTTCCCGATAAGCCGCACCCGGCCTAGCCTTCCGCAAAAGCTTGAAATGGGAAGGGTCCATGGAAGAATTCGACTATGTGATTGTGGGTGCCGGCGCCGCAGGTTGCGTGCTGGCCAATCGGCTGAGCGCTTCGGGCAAACACAGCGTTGCCATCCTGGAAGCCGGCGGCAAGGACAGCAATATCTTCATCAAAATCCCTGCCGGCTTCAACAAGACCGTCTATAATCCGAAGCTGAATTGGGGTTATGAAACCGCGCCCGGCCCCTACATAGACAATCGCAAAATCCCTTTCCCACGCGGCAAGGTTTTGGGTGGCTCCGGTTCCATCAATGGCCATCTCTATGTGCGCGGCCAATCCGCCGATTACGACATGTGGGCGCAGCTTGGCTGCCGCGGTTGGTCCTGGGATGATGTGCTGCCCTATTTCAAGCGCGCGGAAACCCGCGGCAATGGTGGTGGCGATCCCTCCGTGCGCGGCAATAATGGCCCGCTTTCCATCGAAGATCAGCGCGACCCGCATGATCTCTCCGAAGCCTATATGGCCGCGAATGAGGCGCTGGGGCTGAAGCGCACGCCGGATTACAATTCCGGCAATCAGGAAGGCACCTTTCTGTATCAGCAAATGATGCGCGGTGGTCGGCGCTGGAGCCCGGCGGATGCTTATCTGCGCCCTGCCTTGTCGCGGCCCAATCTGAAGCTGATCCAGCGCGCCCTGGCGGAGGCGATTGTCTTTGAAGGCAAGCGCGCGGTTGGCATTCGCTATGCCCAGGAAGGGGGCGCGCCCATTACCATTCGCGCGCGGCGCGATGTGATCCTTTCCGGTGGTTCGATCAATACGCCGCAACTGCTGCAAATTTCCGGCGTTGGTGATCCGGAATGGCTTGCCGATATTGGCGTGGATGTTGTCCATGCGCTGCCAGGTGTGGGCAAGAATCTGCGCGACCATTACGCCACCCGGGTTTCCGCACTGGTGAAAGGGACGGGTTCGCTCAATGAACGATCCCGAGGCGTGCGTTTGGCGATGGAAGTGCTGCGCTATGCCTTCACGCGCAAAGGGCTACTGACCGCGAGCCCCAGCCATGCCGGCGGCTATATGAAAACCCGCGAAGGGCTGGCCACCCCCGATATGCAGCTTTACTTCGCCCCCGCCAGCTACCCGACCGGGCGCTATGGTGTGACGGATTTGGATACGAAGGCGGGTATGACGCTTGGCTGTTCGCAACTCCGCCCCGAAAGCAAGGGCTGGCTGAAGGCGCTTTCGGCAGACCCGCGTGCAAAACCGGAAATCCAGCCGAATTACCTGCAAGCGCAAATGGACCGCGACGCCTTGGTGGCGGCGATGAAATATATGCGCAAGCTTCTGCATACACGCCCCTTGGCAGATTACGTGATTGCTGAGAATTTTCCAGGCCCTTCAGTGCAGACCGATGATGAATGGCTGGCCCATGCGCGCGCCACGGGTTCCACCACCTATCACCCGATCGGGTCCTGCAAGATGGGCATTGACCCCATGGCGGTGGTGGACCCTGCTTCCATGAAGGTGATTGGGCTTGAGGGGCTCCGCGTGGCGGATGCGTCCTGCATGCCCACCATGGTTTCCGGCAATACCTATGCCGCCACCAACATGATTGCCGAAAAAGCCGCTGACCTGATCGCGGCATAATTTTTTGGGAGAAAGCAAATGAGATTCCAGGATCAAGGCGTATTGATCACAGGCGCGGCCAGCGGCATTGGCCGACAATTGGCCATTGCCTTCGCTGAAGAAGGCGCGCGGCTGGCAATCGCCGATATTGATAAGGCCGCGGTGGAAGCAACCGCTGCTGATATCCGCAAGCGCGATGGCGAAGCCCATCCCTTTGTGCTGGATGTGGTGAAGCCCGATGCAGTGCGTGATTTCATCGCGGGCGCTGAGGCCGTGCTCGGCCGGCTGGATGTGCTCGCGAACTGCGCCGGCGTGCGTGAAATCAGCCCGCTGCTCGATCTTTCATTCGAGGATTGGCAGCGCACCATGAGCATCAATGTGACCGGCAGCTTCCTGCCATCACAGGCATTCGCGCGGCGGCTGATTGCACTCGGCAAGCCCGGGCGGATTGTGAATATCGCCTCCACGCTGGGGCTGGTGGCCACACCTGAACGTGTCGCTTACGTGACGTCCAAGCATGCGGTGGTGGGGTTGACGAAAGCCTTGGCGATGGAATTGGCGCCGCGCGGTATTCGTGTGAATGCGGTGGCGCCTGGCGTGATCCGCACGCCAATGACGGAACGCTATTTCCAGGATGCGGATGTGGCGCGGAAAATTCAGGAACTCCACGCCATGGGGCGGTCAGGTGAAACCCATGAAGTGGCGAAGGCCATGATGTTCTTGGCGAGCGAGGAAAGCTCCTTCACCACGGGTGCAGTGCTGACGGTGGATGGCGGCTGGACCTTGGGCAAGAAAATGACGTGATGCGGTAGAACGGCGCTTATCTCACCAATAAGCGCCGCACCACCCAACCACCCGCGCCGCAAAGCGCCACCACCAGCGCCATGGGAAACGCCGTGTCATTTTGCAGCGCGCCCAGCGCCACGCCGGCCAGCGCACCCGCGCCGAATTGCAGCGTGCCCATCAGTGCCGAGGCATTGCCAGCAATCGCACCATGCGGCGCCATGGCACGCGCGGCGGTGAGCGGCATGACTGCGCCGATCATGGAAACATAAACAAAAAGTGTGGCGACGATCGCGGCAAAGCCTCCAAACCCCGTGGTGGTGACGGCGAACAGCGCGAGCCCCGACACAGCGCTGATGGTCAGTGCTGCAGTCAGCATCCGCGCCGGCGCCACCCGATCCACCAGCCGCGCGGTGATTTGCCCAACCAGCATAATCCCAATCGCATTGGCGCCGAAATAGAAGCCGTAATCCTCGGCCCGCACGCCGTGCAATTCCATGAAGACAAAGGGCGATCCAGCGATATAGGCAAACATCCCCCCGATCACGAGGCCGCCTGCCAGCGCGTGGCCCATGAAATAGCCATCGCCGAGCAGGCGCCGCCAAACGCCAAGAACCTGGCGCAGGCCATCGCGTCGGCGGCGTTCGGGGGGCAGGGTCTCAGGCAGAAAAAGCGCAATCACCAGCAGCAGTAG
>CALRPR020000078.1:0-17916 GCA_943370125.1 Allobosea thiooxidans
GCATGAAGGCGAATTCCGTATTGCCGCCAGCGCTTGGAATCTCGCGCGCTGAGAGCAGCGATGCCCGGGCCGGGATGGGCTTGAAGGAGGAATCATGGTGCCAATGCCGATTGGCCTTATTGTTCAGCACTTGCTTATCGCTGGGCGCGGCAATCTCACCGCCGGGGCCGATATTGCTCAACACAATCACAGCGCTGCCGGCGCCAAGCGCGCCGGGGCGCGTCATTTCCAATGCGCCGAAACCTTGGCTGAAAGCGATTTGCGCCTGGTCATCAATCATCTGGCCCGGCAGCACCAGCACGGCGAAACGGTCCAAGGCATCGCGCAGCCCTGCCATGGTGGCAGCATCAATGCCGCGCGCGACATCAACGCCTTCAATACGGGCGGCGAAAAGCGGTTGCAGGGGGGTGATGTTGAGCATGGCCAAATCCTCCGACAGGGAGGCTAGGCCGGAAGAACCCCCTCAGAAAAGCCCCTCGATCCGCCCTTCCCCATCCAGGCCGATCGTCTCCGCCGCCGGGCGGCGTGGCAGGCCGGGCATGGTCATGATGTCCCCGCAAACCGCGACAATGAAACCAGCGCCGGCGGAAAGCCGCACTTCCCGCACCGGCAGCACATGATCCACCGGCGCGCCGAGCTTTGTGGGATCGGCGCTGAAGGAATATTGCGTCTTGGCGATACAAACCGGCAGATGCCCGAAGCCGAGTTCTTCAAACCGCGCGAGGCGTTTCGCCACATCCGCCGGCATCGCAATATCGCGCGCACGATAAATCTGCTGCGCGATGCTGCGGATTTTATCTGCCAGGGGGATGGTATCGGGATAAAGCGGCGCGAAGCGCGCTGATTTCGCCGCAATGCGCGCTTGCACGGCGCGCGCGAGTTCCGCCGCCCCCTTCGCGCCATCACCCCAATGGGTGCAGAGGATCGCCTCGGTCCCCGCCGCCTGGATCGCCGCTTGCACCGCGGCAATTTCTGCATCGGTGTCTGAGGTGAAGCGGTTCAGCGCCACCACCACCGGCAGGCCGAATTTGCCCATATTCTCCACATGGCGGGCGAGGTTGCTGATCCCGCGCGTTACCGCCGCCACATCTTCCCGCCCCAGGTCAGACTTCGCGACCCCGCCATGCATCTTGAGCGCGCGCACGGTTGCTACAATCACACAAACGGAAGGGTTCAACCCTGCCAGGCGGCATTTGATATCCAGGAATTTCTCGGCCCCGAGATCGGCACCAAAACCCGCTTCCGTCACGACCACATCAGCCAATTTCAGCCCCAGGCGTGTGGCCATAACGCTATTGCAACCATGGGCGATATTGGCGAAGGGTCCGCCATGGACCAGCGCGGGGGAACCTTCAATCGTCTGCACCAGATTGGGCGCGAAGGCATCGCGCAGCAGCGCCGCCATGGCGCCATCGGCCTTCAAATCAGCCGCCGTGATCTGCCGCCCATCGCGCGTTTGCCCCACCACCATGCGGCCCAGGCGTTCCTGTAAATCCGGCAAATCCCGTGCGAGGCAAAACACCGCCATGACTTCGGAAGCGACGGTGATGTCAAAGCCATCCTCACGCGGGAAGCCATTGGCAACACCGCCCAGTGATGAATTGATGCCGCGCAGCGCACGGTCATTCATGTCAATCGCGCGGCGCCAGGAAATGCGGCGCGCATCAAGGCCAAGTTCATTACCCCAATAGATGTGATTATCCAGCATGGCCGCCAGCAGGTTATTGGCGCTGGTGATGGCGTGGAAATCGCCGGTGAAATGCAGGTTGATGTCTTCCATCGGCAGCACCTGCGCATAGCCACCACCCGTCGCCCCACCCTTCACGCCAAAGCAGGGGCCGAGTGAGGGCTCACGCAGGCAGATCATGGTGCGCGTGCCAAGCGCATTCAGCGCATCGCCAAGGCCAACCGTGGTGGTGGTTTTGCCCTCACCAGCCGGGGTGGGGTTGATGCCGGTCACCAGCACCAGGGCGCCATCGGGGCGGTCTGCCTGAGCGCGGATGAAATCCAGACCGATCTTGGCTTTGTATTTGCCGTAGGGTTCCAGCGCATCCGTCGGAATGCCGGCACGGGTGGCGATTTCCGCAATCGGCTTCAGCGTTGCGGCGCGCGCGATATCAAGATCAGTGGCCATCCCTGCTTCTCCCGTCTGGCGAAGCTTCTGCATCGCCATGGCGGGGCGGGGCTGTCAAGGCCGCGGCGGGCGAAACTTGTCCAGATAGGCAGCGCGATGGGCATAGGCGCCAACATGCGCGACCGGCATATCGGTCAGCGCCCAAATGCCATTGCCGGGCAATGCCAGCCAGCGCAGGCAAAAGGCGTAGTCTTCAGAAACAAATCCCTCATCCAGAGTCATTTCATCGAAAAACGCCCAATATTCGCCCTCCGCGCCCAATTGGCGGAAGCTTTCTGATTTGCGACGCGCGACGCTGCCGCCAGCGATCAGTTTTTCAAAGGCAGTACGCGCAATCATGATGCAACCAAAGCCAATCCGGTTCACACGCAGCAACCCGTTGCGGATCACCGGGTCTGCGGCATCGGGTTCGATGTTGAAGTTCCGCGACAGCGCATTCAGCCGCGCAAGGTCAGGCGGGCCTTCCGGCGCTGCGCGCGCGGCTTCGGCGAAACGCGCTGCCTCAAAATGGCGCAAGGGGCAGGCCAGGCCAATCACCTCATGCCCTGTGCGCAACAGCCGCGTGATGGCGCCCTTGGGCACGCCAATATCGGAATCAAGAAACAGCAAATGCGTGAAATCCGACCGCGCCAGGAAAAGACTGGCCAGGATATGCCGCGCGCGCGTCACATAGGCGCCATCATAATTGAACCAATCCGCGCCATGCCCGGCATCGCGCAATTCATTCACCATGTTCACGATGGAAAGCGTGGTTTCCACCTGCATGGTGCTGGCAATGGTCGGCGTGGCAATGAAAACCTTCATGCTGCTGCGGGCAGGGCTTCGGCCAGGGCTTCGCGGAAAATAGCGATGGCGCGCTGCATGTCTTCAGGCGTCAGCGCGCCAATTGCGCCAACGCGCATGGTGGGTTCGGCCGTATTCCAGAAATTGCTGATCAGCACACCGCGCGCCTTCAAAGCTTCCACATAGCGCGGGAAATCAAAGCGCGGGTCGGCGGGCTGGTGGACCGTGACAATGATCGGCCCCTGCTCTGCCTTGGTCACATAGGGCTTGATGCCCATGGCGATAAAGCCATCATAAAGCGTATCGGCATTGGCACGATACCGCGCATGGCGCGCAGCCTGCCCGCCTTCTTTTTCGAAAAAATCAAGCGCGACATCGAAAGCAGCCAAAGCCTGCACCGGCGGCGTGAAGCGGAAGGAACCAAAGCCCGCACGTTCCGCATGGGCCAGCACGTCGGCCAGGTCAAAGCACCAGGACCCCGCCTGGCCGGCACGCGCCTTGATGCTATCAATCCGCGCCACCGCAAAGCCAATGCCTGGCATGCCTTCCAAGCATTTGCCCGACGTGAACATCAGCGCATCGCATTCGGGGTGCTCGGCCAGATTGAAGGGCAAAGCGCCAAAAGCGGAAACCGCATCCATGATCATGCGCCGCCCGGCCTTCCTCACCGCGCGCCCTATGCCGGCCGCATCATTCACAATGCCGCTGCCGGTTTCGCTATAGACGAAGGAAACATGGCTGATCGTGGGATCAGCAGCGAGCACCGGGGCAATATCTTCTTCGCGTGCGCCGCGCGTATCGGGCAGGTCAAGCGTCACCACATCGCGCCCAATCTCACGCGCAATGCGTTCCATGCGCGATGCATAGGAACCATTCATCGGAATCAGCAGCTTGCCATCCGGCGGCACCAGGCTTCTGATCGCCGCTTCCATCATGAAATGCCCGCAGCCTTGCAGCGGCAGCGTCACATGTTCCCCGGCGATGCCGCCCGCGATATCACGCACCCTTTCCCGGATACGCGCATAGGTCGGGCGGAAGCCATGATCCCAGGGCGCGATATCCTGGGCCATGGCGGCGCGGGTTTCGGGGCGGGTCTGCACAGGACCGGGAATGAGCAACATCATGCGCCAAGCCATGCCAGACCCATCAGGCGATGAAAACCCCCGCAATCTCGCGCCGCAGCTTTTCGCGGATGGCGGCGGCGAACCCCTCATAATCCTGGCAATGCATCACAAAGGCGCCGGGGCCGCCGATTACCTCCGCGGCGTAATGCGCCATCAGGTCAGGTTCTTCGTTCAGCACGGCCAGCGCATTGATGGTGATGCCGGCCTCGACGCCGATGTCGCGGATCGGCCCGGGCGGGCGGCCCTGATTATGCGCGCCATCGCCCGAGACATCCAAAACCATCCGCCGCGCCAGTTGCGGCCCTGAGGCGAAAAGCGCGAGGGCCGCCGCCATCCCCTCCCCCAAAGCGGTCGCGCCGGGTGGTACCAGGCGGGGGAGTGCCTCAATCGCCACCGACAGCGCGGCCACATCGGCGGGGGTGGTCAAAACCTGCCAGGGAATGGCGATTTCCTGCGCGTGCTCCCCGGACCAGAACAGCATGGCAAGCGCGGCTGCCCCCGCTGGGCCGGAATGCAGCGCCGCGGCTATCTCCGCATCCCGAAAGGCGGCAGCATAGCCGCCAATCATCAGGTCAAACTCCGCCCGATCCACGGAGGATGAGGCATCAACGGCCAAGACCAGGGCAAGATCAACACGCTGCATGGCGCCACTATGCCACAGCCAAACTTGCGCTGCGTCAATAACGGCGCCGCGTCATTGCGGTTATGTTGCGCTTCGAAGACAGGAGGATGCCATGCCACATCGCAGCATGGGTGAAATGGTCCGCGACCAGAACCCGCTCACCATGGGGCCGGATGCGACTGTGCAGGAAGCATGCGCGGCCATGCATCGCCGGCGCGTTGGGGCCGTGCTGGTGACAGACCCAGCCGCGCTGCTGCTTGGCATTTTCACTGGGCGGGATGCGGTGCATTTCCTATCTCATGGGAAGGACGGCACGGAAATCCGCCTTTCAGAGGCCATGACGCGCCACCCCATCTGCCTGCCGCCCGAAGGCAATGCCATGGATGCGCTGCATATGATGGCTGATGGCGGCTTTCGCCATTTGCCCGTGGTACGCGATGGCAAGGTGATCGGCATTGTCTCCCGCTATGATTTCCGCGCCAAGGAATATGGGCAATTGGACAAGGAAACCGGGTTTTTTGAGTGCCTGAGATAGGCTGAAGGCGCCCCTCTAGCCCTGCCTCCGCGCCCGACCTAGTCTTGCCGGGACGGAGGAATGACATGCCCGAAAGCCCGATAGACACCAAACTCGCTACCGAAGCGCGCCTGCCCTTGGCTGGCGTGCGTATTCTGGACCTGACACTCGCCCGCGCCGGCCCCACCTGCGTGCGCCATTTGGCCGATTGGGGCGCCGAGGTGATCCGGGTGGAACCGCCGGCCAATGCCGATGGCTTCGGCGGCGATCGCGATGGCTATGATTTTCAGAACCTGCACCGCAATAAGCGGTCCATCGCGCTTAATCTGAAATCGCCGGAAGGCAAGGCGGCTTTGATGAAGCTTGCTGCCAATGCTGATGTGCTGGTTGAGAATATGCGCGTGAAGGTGAAGCACCGGCTTGGCATTGCCTATGATGATCTGAAGGGAATCAATCCGAGGCTGATCTATGCCTCCATCTCCGGCTTTGGTCAGACCGGGCCTTATGGGGAACGCGCTGGCGTGGATCAGATCGCCCAAGGCATGGGCGGGATGATGACCATCACCGGTGAGCCTGGTCGTGGGCCGATGCGCGCGGGCATTCCCTTTGTGGATTTGACGGCGGGCAATCTGCTGGCGCTTGCGGTGATGATGGCGCTGTTCCAGCGGGAGAAAACCGGCCAGGGCCGCTACGTGCATACCAGCCTGCTGGAAGCCATGGTGTTCATGCTGGATCTGCAAGCCGCGCGCTGGCTGATGGATGGCGAAATCCCGGGCCAAGCGGGCAATGACCATCCGGTGAATATCCCGATGGGCGTTTTCCCCACCGCTGATAAGCCAATCAATATCGCCGCGTCTTCGCCCAAGATGTGGGCGCAATTCGCGGAAGCGCTGGGCCGCAAGGATTGGCTGGAAGTTGAGGAGTGGAAGACGCTAAAGGGCCGCAGCAATGATCGCGCGCGGCTCAATAAGACCATCGGCGAAGTGACCAGCACCAAGCCGAGTGAGTTTTGGATTGACCTGCTGGAACGCATCGGCATTCCTTGCGGGCCGATCAACCGCGTGGACCAGGTGTTTCAAGACCCGCAGGTGAAGCATTTGGCGATGGCACTGCCGATGACCACGCCCAAGCGCGGCCTGACGCATATTGTCGGCACAGCCATCAATATGCAGGGGATTGAAAGCAGCGTGCGGCGCATTCCGCCACAGCTTGGCGAACATTCTGCCGAGATTCTGCAACAAGCCGGCTATGGCGCGGCGGAGATTGACCAATTGCGCGCGCTTGGCGTGATCAGCGAGGGATAAACAAAATGGAATTCGCAGACGGCAAGATTCTTGCCGAAATCAAGGACGGCGTTGGGCGCATTACCTTCAACCAGCCCGAAAAACGCAATGCCATGTCGGTTGCGATGTGGGATGGCATGGGCCAGGCTTTGGATGTGTTCACGGCGGATGCATCTGTCCGCTGCGTGGTGCTGACCGGCGCGGGCGACAAGGCTTTCGTCTCAGGCGCTGATATCAGCCAATTCGATAAAATCCGTTCAGACGCCGATGCGCAAAAGGAATATGGCCGGCAGACAGCGGTGGGGCGCTTGAAGCTGGCCACCTATGCCAAGCCAGTGATTGCCGAAATCCGCGGCTTTTGCATGGGCGGTGGGCTTGGCATTGCCATGTCCTGCGATATCCGCATCGCAGCCGAGGGCAGCCAATTCGGCATTCCAGCGGCGAAGCTTGGCATCGCTTACGGCTTTGACATGGTGAAGCATCTGGTTTCCCTGGTGGGCCCGGCGCATGCCAATATGATCCTGATGTCGGGCGAACGCTTTGACGGGCGGGAAGCCGAAAGGGTTGGCCTGATCAACAAGCTTGTGCCGGCGGATGCGCTGGCAGGCGAAGTGGCCAAGCTGACCGCGACCTTGGCGCAGAACGCGCCGCTCTCGCTTTTTGCCAATAAGCGCACGGTGCAGGCGGTATTGCAGGACAAGGCGGATCGCGACATGGCGGCGATCCAGGCTGATTTGAACGCCTGTTTTGACAGCGCGGATTACAAGGAAGGCCGCAAGGCCTTCATGGAAAAGCGCAAGCCCGCCTTCCAGGGGCGGTAATGCGCTGCTTTCCGGGACCACCCAGGCGGGGTGGTTCCCGGCTCTCGGCAAGTTTAACCAAAGGTAAGTTGAACCCGGCCCGCAGAACGTTATGTAACTGTCTCCGGTCACCCCAAGCCCAGGACGCCCAGACCCGCCATGGAAGACGCCCTGCCCCCGATTGCCGGGAACCACCAGCACGCACCCATTTCCCGCCTGATTGCGGAGGTGGTGGAGCGCTGCCCGGGCGAACGCATCACCCTTGGCGAAATGGCCGAGGCTTTCGGCGACCGCGCCTTTGGTCTTTTGATCCTGATGCTCTGCCTGCCGGGGCTTTTGCCAGGCATGGCTTCCATCTTCGGCACGCCGATGCTGATTCTCGGCGTGCAAATGGGGCTTGGCTTTCGCAAGCCGAAGCTGCCAGGCTTCATCGCGCGGCAAAGCCTGAAGCGCACCGATGTGCTGCGACTTTCCAGCGGTTCTTCGAAAATGCTGGCGCGCGTCGAACGCTATGTCAGGCCGCGCCCTGGCCCCTTCACCAACAACACCGCCGATAAGGTGGTGGGCTGGCTGACCGCCTATGCCGCGCTGATGCTGATCCTGCCTGGGCCTGGCACCAATGGCCCGCCGGCCTTTGGCACCATCATCATGTCGCTTGGCGTGGTGGAGAATGACAGCAAGGTGGTGGGGATTGGTATTCTTACCACAATCCTCGCCAATATCTTCGCGACCGCGGTGCTGGTCGCCATTGTCTGGTTTGGCGTTGAGGCACTCGGCTACGTTTTCTGATGTCAATGCGGCTGGACAGATCAGCGCAGGCTGACTAGCCTTCATCCATGCTTCGGTGGCCCGAAAGGGCTGAAACGGGAATGCGAGAGACGGTGAGACCCACCGCCAATCCGCGGCTGCCCCCGCAACTGTAGGCGACTGTATCTGTCCCGAATGCCATTGCATGCATATGCGAGAAGGCGGGCAGATGGAGAGAAATCTCCAAGTCGCGAGCCAGGAGACCGGCCGGTGCATAGTTGTCTCGCGCGTATCGGGCGGGGTGCACCGATGCAACGGACCAAAGCTGTGCGGGCGCGCCCGTGCATCTCCGTCTGCGAACAGCGTAGGAAATGCCCCAGGGCCGCAAGGCTTTGGGGTGCGTGACACCTATGCTCGGAGGAATGCCGGATGAAACACCGGATTCTCGTGTTATTGGCGCTTGCCCCCTTTGCCCCCGCCTGGGCGCAAACGGCAAGCATTCCCGAAACCATTGTGACAGCAACAAGGATACCCACGCCGCAGGAACGCCTGCCGGCTGCGACCACGGTGATAGATAGGCAAACCATCGAAGAACGCGGCTATGTCACGCTGGCTGATGCTTTGGTGAGCGTGCCTGGCTTCAACATCGTGCCGAGCGGTGGCATGGGGCAAACGACATCGGGCTTCATGCGCGGCACCAATTCCAACCATGTGCTGGTTTTGCGTGATGGCGTGCCGATGAACGATGCCAGCCACCCAAGCGGCGCCTTCAATTTCGGCAATACACTGCTGGGCGATATTGAACGCATTGAAGTGGTGCGCGGCCCGGTTTCCGCCATTTACGGCACATCCGCGATTGGCGGCGTGATCAATCTGATCACGCGCCGCGCGCCCGCGGATCGGCAAGCGCAGCCTTATGGGGAGCTTGCCGGCGGCACCAATTACACCGCGCGCGGCGTGGCCGGTGTTGCGGGCACCATCGGCAATACGGATTACGGCGTGACGGGGCAGAGCCTTTCGACGCGAGGTTCGAATGCGGTGGCGCCGCGCTTCTATAATAATCAGGGAGAGCGGGATGGGCTGCGTTCAGCAGTGATTACCGCGCGCGGCGGCGTGAATCTCGGCGAAACCGCGCCTGCGAATGTGCTTGGCATGACGCGGTTGGATGGGCTGGTGACGATGCGGGAAAACCGGTTTGGCCTAGATAATATCCCGAATGATGACCCGAATTACAGCGGCGATGATCGTAATTGGATGGGGTTTCTGCGAAGCGCGACTGAATTATTCGGCGGTGACTGGACCACGGGCCTGACGCTTTCAGCCACCGAGGATCGTCGGCGCTACACAAATTGGCCCAATGGCCTGAGCAGCGATACCGCCGATGAACTGTATCGCGGCCGGCGTGAAAGGCTTGCCTGGGACAATACCGTCAGGCTGGCGGATTTCGGCTTCCTTACCGCCAATAATCTTGTCTTCGGTGCAGGGTTGGAAAAAGATAGTGCTTTCGCCAAATCAATTCTGGGCTCATTCCGCCAGGATGTGGATAGATCGCAGCAAAACACCTTCGCCTATATCGGCACACAGCACCGCTTGTGGGAAAGGTTGGATATCACGACGGCGCTCCGTCAGGATGCGCCTGATGGCTTTGATGGTGCTACCACTTGGCGTATCGGTGGGGTTCTTAGTCTACCTGAAATTGCGTCGCGCCTGATTGCCTCAGGCGGTACAGCCTACAGTGCGCCTTCGATCTATCAGCGCTATGGCATTAATAATTTCGGCTTCCGAGGCAATCCAGACCTTAAGCCGGAACATTCTACCGCCTGGGAGGCGGGGATCGAAACCGATATTGGCGCGGGTTTCACGGTTTCCGCGCTTTATTTCGAAAGCAAGATTCGCGATCTTATCAAAGGGAAGCGCTTTCCTGACTACAGTTCGACAAATGAGAATATTGCCCGCGCGCATATCCAGGGCGGTGAGTTTGGCGTGAATTGGCGGCTTTCGGATAGCTTCTCCACCCGCGCCGCCTGGACTGTTCAAGAAGCCCGCGATGAGGTCAAAGATATCCCCCTCGCACGTCGCCCGCGTAATAGCGTAAGCCTATCACCGCGCATCGCGCCTAGAGTGGATTGGGTGGATGTACCGAATGCGCGGCTCATCATCGCGCCTGAGCTGATCTATTACAGCCGATCGCCAGAGGATGAATATAGCCGATACCTCAACGATGGATCTTCGATACAAGAGCGTGGTTATTCCAGAGAAGGCTTCGTCTTCAACATGACCGCCTCGCTCCCCGTCACGCAGCAAATCACCGCCTTCATTGAAGCGCGCAACCTTGGCAATCGGCGCTATGAACCCGCCAATGGTTTTGTCATTCCTGGCCGCAGTGCAATTCTTGGCCTGCGGGGCGTTTTCTGAAACCGCGCGGGCGGCGCGGGCTCACCCCCGCGTCGCCCCCGGCACCCACAGCACATCGCCGGCGCCATTGCCATTCAGCCGCCGCGCGAGGACGAAAAGATGATCCGATAGCCGGTTCAAATAGCGGATCACGGCGGGGTTCACTTCCTCCGCCGCCGCCAAAGCCACCACCAGGCGTTCCGCGCGCCTGGTGACGGTGCGCGCCACATGCGCCGCCGCCGCACCTGCCGTGCCGCCTGGCAGCACAAAGGATTTTAGCGCGGGCATTTGCCCATTCATCGCCGCCAATTCCGCTTCCAGCCGCGCCGATTGCGTATCCGCCACGCGCAGCCGCGCCCCTGCTTCACCGGGCACGCAAAGATCAGCGCCGATGTCGAAAAGATCATTCTGGATACGCGCCAGCATCGCATCTGCTTCCGCGTCTTCGTGCGCATGCAGGCGCAGCACCCCTATCGCGGCATTCGCCTCATCCACCGTGCCATAGGCTTCCACACGCAAGGCATCTTTGCGCACCCGCGCCCCATCACCGAGCGAGGTTTCCCCGCCATCGCCACCGCGCGTCATAATCACATCAAGCTTGACCATCATTCAATTCCTGTAAAAGCCTCACATCGCCTCAGCGCTGCGCCGTTTCAAGGCGGAAATGCACCGCCGTGGTGATGCTGCCCGCCACCGGCAGGCCGCCCCGCTGCGCTGGGCGAAAGCGCCAGTCGCGCACTGTTTTGACCGCCTCTGCATCCAAGGCGCTGAAGCCGGAGCTTTCCAGCACGCGCACATCCACAACCCGCCCATTGGGATCAACCAGCAATTCCACCCGCACCACGCCTTGTTCACCGCGGCGGCGGCTGGCTTCGGGATAATTTGGGCGACGGTTGCGTGCTGCATCCGCGGCTTCCGGCGGCGTGGTGCGACCTTCCAGCGTGAAGCTTTCCATCCCTTGCAGCGCGGCATTTAGCCGTACCGGTTGAGGTGCCGCCGTCTGCGGCGCGCTTTGCTGTGGCGGGGGGCGGCGTTCCGGTGGTGCCTCAGCTACCTCGCGCCGCGGCTCAGGCGGCTTCTCGACCAATTCGGGCGGTGGTTCCGCCACCGGCGCTGGGGGCGGCGGCGGCGGCAGCATCACCTCAGCCAGGTCCACAGGCGGTGGGGGCGGCGGGGGCGGCGCCTCAGCAACAGCAACCGGCACCGGCGGCGGCGGTGGTGGCGGCACTTCAGGCGCCGGCGGAACGGCCGCAACCTCTGGCGGGGCGGCCGGGGATTCCACCATCCCAACTTCCGGTGCGCCTTCATAAATCACCGAAACACCCTGCGCTTCCGCCTGGTCTCCGGAAAGCTCCTCCGCCGCCGGCCACAAGATTAGCAGCGCCGCAATCACCCCATGCAGCGCCACCGACGCAAACAGCCCAAAGCCGCGCGGCGCCGCACTCACAGCACCGGCACCCCCTGCTGCTTGGCCTTGGCTTCGGGTTCGACATGAATGGTGATGATCGCACCTTCAAGCTCCGCCTTCAGCGCAGCCTCGATCCGGTCGCAAATCTCATGGCTTTCACGCACGCTCATATCGCCCGGCACCACCAGATGGAATTCCAGAAAAGTGTGCCGCCCGGCATGGCGGGAACGCAAATCATGCGCCTCAATCGCGCCAGATGCCTGTTCCGCCACAATGCGCCGGATGCGTTCCAGGGTAGCCGGCGGCACGGCCTCATCCATCAACCCGCCGACGCTTTCCCGCAGCAACTTCCCGCCGGAGAAAAGGATATTCACCGCCGTCAGCGCCGCCAACAACGGATCCAGCCACAAAATGCCAGTCAGCGCGACCAGCCCAACGCCCACCAGCACGCCAATCGAGGTCACCACATCCGACCATAAATGCCGCGCATCGGCCATCAGCGCCGGGGAGCGTAAAGCCTTGCCGCGTCGGGTCAGAAAAAACGCCCAAACGGCATTGATGCCACTCGCCACCGCCGCCACCGCTAGGCCAATACCCGCCTGCTCCGGCGCGCGCGGCGCCAGATAAGCCGCCCAGGTCTCATGCAAAATGAGCAGCGCCGCCACGATGATCAGCGCGCCTTCCAGAACGGCCGAGAAATACTCAGCCTTGGAATGGCCATAAGGGTGGTTGGCATCCGCCGGCAGGGCGGATAACCGCACCGCCAGCAGCGCGGCGAGTGCCGCCGCGACATTCACAATGCTTTCCAGCGCATCGGCGTAAAGCGCGACAGACCCCGTAACCCACCAGGCAATCGCCTTGAGTGCGAGAACAGCCACCGCAACCACTACGCTTCCCGCAGCGAGCCGCGCGGCGCTGGATTGCCGAGGTTCAACCATAGCGGGGGTTTACCCCGTTACGCCTAGACCGAGAAGTACTTCGCCCGCGGGTGGTGCAGCACAATGGCGCTGGTTGATTGCTCCGGGTGAAGTTGCCATTCATCGCTCAGTGATACGCCGATGCGATCTGCGCCGAGCAGGCGGAGTAAGCCTTCCTGATCCTCAAGCTTCGGGCAGGCCGGGTAGCCAAAGGAATAGCGCCCACCGCGATAGCCCTGCTGGAGCATTTTTTCGATGTCGCGTTCATCCTGATTGGCAAAACCCCATTCGGCGCGGATGCGCTTATGGACATATTCGGCGAGTGCTTCCGCCATTTCTACCGAAAGCCCGTGCAGATAAAGGTAATCCTGGTAGCGGTTTTCCTCGAACCAGACGCGCGCGATATCGGACGCCTTCTGGCCCATTGTCACCACTTGCAGGCCAATCACATCACGCGCGGCGGGGCCATCATCCACATCGCGCACGAAATCGGCGATGCAATCACCATCTTCCTTGGGCTGGCGCGGCATATTGAAGCGGCAGACTTCCGTCACGCCATCTTCTTCGAACAGGATCAGATCATTGCCCTGCCCCGCGCATTTCCAATAGCCGTAAATGGCCTGGGGCTTCAGGATATTCTGTTCTTCCGTGATGGTCAGCATGCGCTTCAGCACGGGGCGCAATTCCTGCTTGGCCCAGCCCAGGAAATCTTCGAGCGAACGCCCCGCCTTCCGAAAACCCCATTGGAATTGATAGAGGCTGCGTTCATTGATGAAGGGCACCAGCGCCTTGGGGGCAGCTTCCAGCACGCGGGCACCCCAGAAGGGCGGTGCGGGCGGGGTGCTTTCAGCAGCCACGCGATGGCGGCGCTTCGCCGCATAGGCCAAATCCACCGGGGCGAAGCCGCGCGGGTCCGCCGTGCCAAGGGTGCGTTTTTCGTTGCGCACCTTGCCGGAACGCTTGGTTTGCAGCGCGGCCAGATAATCATCAAAGCCATTGCCCATCACCTTATCCATCAGGTGCAGGCCATCAAAAGCATCGCGCGCATAGGCCACGCGCCCGGAAGCATAGGCACGCACGCAATCATCTTCCACGTAATTGCGGGTCAGCGCCGCACCGCCCAGCAGCACGGGAATATCCACACCCTGGCGCGACATTTCTTCCAAATTTTCGCGCATCACCACGGTGGATTTCACCAACAAGCCAGACATGCCGATGGCATGCGCCTTATGTTCGCGCGCGGCATTCACAATCTCGATCAGCGGCACCTTGATGCCCAGATTGACCACGCGATAGCCGTTATTGGTCAGGATGATATCCACCAAATTCTTGCCGATATCATGCACATCGCCCTTCACCGTACCCAGCACGATGGTGCCTTTTTCCTGGCCCTCGATACGTTCCATATGGGGTTCAAGATAAGCGACGGCAGTCTTCATGGTTTCCGCCGATTGCAGCACGAAGGGAAGCTGCATCTTGCCGGCGCCGAATAATTCGCCGACCACCTTCATGCCATCCAGCAAAACATCATTGATGATGGAAAGCGGCGCGATGCCCTTGGCCAAAGCATCGGCCAATTCATCATCCAGCCCCTTGCGGTCGCCATCAATAATGCGGTCCTTCAAGCGGCCTTCAACCGTCTCAGCGCGCTTCTTCACCGTTGCATCGGCGGCTTTGCGTCCGCTGAAAAGCTCCAGCATCTTTTGCAGCGGATCATAATCTTCCGTGCGGCGATCATAGATCAAATCTTCCGCAACCTTCACTTCCTCGGGCGGGATCTGATGCAGCGGCTTGATCTTGGAGACATGCACAATCGCCCCCGTCATGCCTGCCTTGACGGCGTGATCGAGGAAGACGCTGTTCAGCACATGCCGCGCGGCGGGGTTGAGCCCGAAGGAGATATTGGAAAGCCCCAGGATGATCTGGATGTCGGGAAATGCATCCCGGATCATGCGAATGCCCTCAAGCGTCCAAAGGCCGAGCTTGCGGTCATCCTCATTACCGGTCGCGACCGTGAAGGTCAGCGGGTCAATCATCAGATCAGATTGCGCCAGCCCGTGCTTGTCGCAGGCAAACTCCACCAGGCGGCGCGCGATGCGCAGCTTATCTTCGGCGGTTTTTGCCATGCCCACTTCATCAATGGTCAGCGCAATCACCGCCGCGCCGAATTTACGCGCCAAGATCATACGATCTTCGGCGGCTTTCTCGCCTTCTTCGAAATTGATCGAATTGATGATGGGCTTGCCGCCATGCAGCTTGAGTGCCGCTTCAATCACCGGGGTTTCAGTGGAATCAATCACCAGCGGCCCATTCACGCTGCTGGTGAAGCGGCGGATCACCTCGGTCATTTCCGCCATTTCATCGCGCCCGACAAAGGCAGTGCAGATATCCAGGCTGTTTGAGCCCTCAGCCATTTGCTCACGGCCCATCGCCACACAGCCATCCCAATCGCCGGCGGCTTGGCGTTCGCGCCAGGCCTTGGACCCATTGGCATTGCAGCGCTCACCGATGGAAAAATAAGAATTCTCCTGCCGCAGCGCGGTCACGCCATAAAGCGACGCGACGGAAGGCACCCAATGATATTTGCGCTTGATTGGCGCCGGGCGATGCGCGGCACCGCCGAGCTTACGCAGCATGGCATCCAGCGCAGTGATATGCGGCGTGGAGGTGCCGCAGCAGCCGCCAATCAGATTAAGCCCGTCTTCCAGCACGAAGCGTTCCATCCAGGCGGCGAGTTCTTCCGCGCCCAGCGGATAATGCGTTTTGCCATCAACCAATTCGGGCAGGCCCGCATTGGGCTGGCAGGAAATGAGCCCCGGCCAATTTTGCGAGAGCCAGCGCACATGTTCCGCCATTTCCTGCGGCCCGGTGGCGCAATTCAGCCCCATCAGCGGCACATCCAAGGCATTCACAACGGTTGTGGCGGCGGCGATATCGGGGCCGACCAGCAGCGTGCCGGTGGTTTCCACCGTCACTTGCACGAAAATCGGAATGTCAGACCCCGCCGCCTTGCGCGCTATCTTGCCCGCATTCACCGCGGCCTTGATGAAAAGCGTGTCCTGATTGGTTTCTGTCAGCAGCGCATCGGCGCCGCCCGCAATCAAGCCGCGGCATTGCTCCACCAGCGCTGCTTCCAAAGCGTCATAGGTGATATTGCCAAGGCTTGGCAGCTTGGTCCCGGGCCCAATATCGCCCACCACCCAACGATGTCGGCCATCGGCGAAGCTTTCCGCCGCTTCACGCGCCAATTCCACCGAAAGCTTGTTGATCTCGAAAGCGCGGTCTTCCAATTCAAATTCGGCCAGCGTCACCGGCGAACCGCCGAAGCTATTGGTCAGCACCATATCGGCGCCGGCTTCAAAATAGCCGCGATGAATATCACGCACGATATCGGGGCGGGAAAGGTTCAAGACTTCCGTGCAATTTTCCTTGCCCCAGTAATCGCGTTCCACCTCCAAAGTCAGGGCCTGGACACGGCTGCCCATGCCGCCATCACACAGCAACACGCGGTCACGAAGGGCGTCGAGAAGATGCGGGCGCGCCATGGGGAAACCTTCAGGAAATAGCGGTGGAAACGGAAAGCGGCAGGCGTTCGGCGGACCAGAGTCTCAGCGTCAGGCCTGCAGGAATGGTGCTCACGCGCGGCGCGGTGCAGCCCGCGCCACCAAGCCAGCCCCCAATCGCCGCATCATCAAAACCTGGCCAGCGATGGGCGTAGCTTGTCAGCAGATCGGTGCGGTCATGCGGCGCCAAATCAAGGATCAGCAGCCGCCCGCCGGGGCGCAGCACGCGCGCCGCTTCGGCCAATGCGGCGGCGGGGTCTTCGGCGTAATGCAGCACCATATGCAGCGTCACGGCATCAAAAGCCGCATCGGGCAAGGGCAGCCGATACATATCCGCCTGGCGCACGGCAATATGGGTCAGGCCGCGTTCCGTCAGGCGGCTGCGCGCCAAGGCCAACATATCGCGGGAAGCATCAACGCCGAGACCTTCTTCGATGCGCGGCGAGAGTTTTTCCAAAAGCCCGCCCGTGCCGCAGCCAATATCAAGCAAGCGCCCCAGCCGGCCTTTCGGCAGGGCTTGCAGCAGCGCGGTTTCAAGCGCCTCCGCCGGCAGGCCCAGGGCGCGGGTTTCATCCCAATCGGCGCCATGGCTGCGAAAGCTATCGGAAGCAATGCGCGCGCGTTCCGCCGCCAACCGCGCCGCGGCGCGACGATCCGCTGCAAGCAAAGGGTCTTCTTCCGGCAGGCGGGCCAGGATTTGCCGGGCGAGATCGGCCTCCGGCGCCATTTGGAACCAGGCATTGGCGCCTTCCGGCGAGCGGGTCAGCAGGCCGGCTTCGACCAAAAGCTTCAAATGGCGAGAGAGCCGGGGCTGGGATTGGCCGAGAATCGCCACCAATTCCGTGACGCACCAGGCGCCACGGGCACAAAGCGCCAGCAGCCGAAGCCGGGTCGGCTCAGCCGCGCCGCGCAATTGGGACAGAACATCCTGCATGGGCTTTACATAGACATAAACATATTCTTATGTCTAGTGTCCGATACGCGAAGGTGTGATCACCGAAGCGCTGAATCGGCTACTGATATAGGCTACCATCATGGCTTGGTCGCTCGATGCCCGCATACCTGTCCACCTGCTAACGCCGGGTGAAACCCCAGTGCCGGGGATGGCTTTGCTTGCCGAGGCGCCCGCTGAGGTTTCAGCACCCGCCATGGCGGTCTTCACCCTTGAAGGCGCCCATGCGCCAGCCTGCGCCTGCTGCGGCGCGCGCGGGCCAGTGGCCGAAGCGCTGGACCGGCTATTTCTTGGCCGGGTGCGGGGCCAATTCCCCTGGTTCACCGCCATCGCCGCCCTGCCCCGCAGCGCTGACAGTGCGGAGGCGATCAGGCGCACGCTGCTCGAAGACCAGGCTAGCAGCGCGCGGTTTCGGTTGGTGCCATAAAGCCGATTGGGCACGGCTCTCCCGCAACAACACGCGAGAGGCATGAGCGCCTTGGCCCGGGATCAATTCATCATCTGCCCAAGCCTGCCGGGCAGGTGAATCGAAGCTGAGTATGCCGGCTAAGCCTGCGTGCTGGCAGGGATTTTTATAGGTCGCCCGAACACTCGAGTTTTTGTTTCATGATGGCGAGAGCGTGATGCAGATCATCCAATGATGGGACACCCAGACACAAGCGAATGCCTGACTCT
>CALRPR020000079.1:0-17623 GCA_943370125.1 Allobosea thiooxidans
CACCAAAGGCCGAAGCCCCCTGCCCCGCTGTCGCCGCGCCATTGGCGCCGAAGCTTTCCAAGCCACCCACCGGCGCCAAGGCAACCGGCAGCCTCAGCTTCTTGCCGAACATCTCGGAAGTTGTGTCTATGGTCGAGACATCACGCAGCACGCGCGGGCGGAACGCCAATGTATCCAGCGCCAGCCGATTGCGGCGCATAGTAGTTTCGGTTTCCGTCGCCCCCGTCAGGTAATCCCAGATATTGGCATCGAGCCGATTCTTCGCCGCCTTGGCGAATTCATGCATCGTCAGGAATTTGCCATCAGTTTCACTCAACATCTTCTGTCTTCCTCAATATCAACCGGCCAAAAAATCACGCGTCCAGCGTGCGTAGTCATCCTCACGCATGGCGGCCTTCATCAGCGCCGCATCCGCAAGCCCGGGCAGCTTCCCGGGTGGGGTGCCATCGCGCAAGGCCTTAAGTGTGGCATGCACGGCCGCCATGGCCGCGAAGCTTGGCGCATGGCCCTGAAGGGCGATCCGCACGCCATGCGCCGTAAGCTTTGCCTTATCCGCCAGCGCAGGCGGCGTGCCGCCCAGCATCATCGGGACACCATCAGCGGCGGCTTGCAGCGCGGCAAGCTGCGCCCAATCGGTCACACCGGTATAGAAAAGCGCATCGGCGCCGGTTTTCGCATAGGCGCGGGTGCGCGCCACGGCTTCATCCAGACTGACCAGATTGACCGCGCTGGTGCGCGCCACAATGACCAAGCCAGGGTCTTCCCGCGCACTTAGCGCCGCGTGGATTTTCCCAAGCCCGGCATCCAGGCTGAGCAAGCCCGGTTCGCCCGCGCCATGGGCGCGGGGCAGGTCTGTGTCTTCAATGGTGAGAGCGGCAACCCCGGCGGTTTCCAATTCCTGCACCGTGCGCATCACATTCAGCGCATTGCCGTAGCCGTGATCGGCATCCACCATCAGTGGCGGCGCCCCGGCGCGGCAGATACGCCGTGCCTGTTCGGCGAATTCCGTCAGCGTCACCAGAATAAGGTCAGGCGCGCCCAATACGGCGATGGAGGCGATGGAACCCGCGAACATCGCGGTTTCAAAACCAAGATCGGTTGCGATTCGCGCCGCGATCGGATCATGAACCGAAGCCGGGTGCACACAGGCATCCCCGGCAAGAATGGCGCGAAAACGCGCGCGTCGCGCCGAGGTATTCATCACAGCGGCATCCCCTTCCCCTTGATGGGGTCAGTGTGCAACCGCGCGCCCGGCGGGGCAACCCAGACGGTCAGGAAAGGGCGAGCGAGATCAATGAAATGATGAGCGCGAAGGCCGAAAGGGTCAGGCCAATACCCAACCAGAACAGCGTTCTACGGGCCGACCGATCTGCGACGCGCGCCGCAGCGGATTCGGGGGATATCAGCAGCCCCCCCTTCCTTTGTGGTGCATGACGCGCCGAAGCGTTGCTCGATAACAGGTGCATCGCGGGCGCTAATCTGCCAGCAAGATTGTATGAAAGGAACATGAGACAACCTCCGGTATATTTTTTACCGGTTTTTCCGATATTATGTCAAGTCCTAATTACTCTTGGGTGCTGAGCCTTCGCATATCGGCAAGCAGGGCGCGAATGGCGGCCAGTTGCTCCCGCGCTGCCTCCGGGTCTGCGGCCTCGGTCAGGGTGCCGCCGGCGCTGCGCCAGATTTGAAAAGCAAACCGCCCCTTGCTGGCAAGGCTTGCGGGGTGGCCGGTGCTGTCCAACTCTCGGGAGACGATGTCCAGAAGGGCGCCGAATTGGTCGGCGATTTCACCAGCGGCAAGCGGCGCTTGGGCGACACTTTCGGACGCATGCCGGGGCATATCCGGCATTAACTCAAGCAGCGCAAGATCAAGCGCAAGCAGTAAGCGTTTCAGGGTTTCATGCCGCGGCCTGGTCTTGCCGGTTTCCCAATCCGCAACAGTCGCTTGAGAGGCGCTGATCAAATCGCCAAGCGCCACCTGCGACAAACCTTTGGCGCGCCGCGCCCTTCGCAGACGGCGCGACCATTCCGGCACTTCCGAATCGGGAATACGCAAAGCCATGAACCTGTTCACCATTGACTTTTATACAAGTCCAAGGGGTTCTTCCTATATTTTCAAGTCTAGCCATTGTTTTTTCGATTGGAATTCAATCATTGTTGAAAAGACTAACCACGCATGAGAGTACCGACACGTGTCACTTCTCTTTCCGGTGCAGAACAAGCCGCGAGAATTCGATTAGGATGTTGAAACCTAAGGTCATGCACAATCATCGCGCGAATGCATGTAGTACCCAGCGAACAGGAAGTACCCGCGATCGCGCCGAATCCGGTTGAATAATAATGCCCGGAAAGCGGACAGACGCGCCCTTCAAACATGAAAGGCTGCAATCATTAGACGCACTTAATGGAGAATGGCGCGCCCGAAGAGATTCGAACTCCTGACCCCCAGATTCGTAGTCTGGTGCTCTATCCAGCTGAGCTACGGGCGCCCTTAACGCCGCGACGGATAGCGGAGCCACGCCCAAGGCGCAACCCCGCAGCCGTCGCTAATTTGTCATGCAGAGAGTTTATCCAATTCCCGCACCAGCGCTTCGCCCATCACGCTCGTGCCAACGCGCGCCATGCCGGGCTGCATGATGTCGGCAGTGCGAAGTCCGCCGGCCAGCACCTACTCCACCGCGGTCTCCACCAGGCGCGCATCTTCCTCCATGCCGAAGGACCAGCGCAGCAGCATCGCGAAGGACAGGATCTGCGCACAAGGATTGGCGATGCCCTTGCCGGCGATATCCGGCGCTGAGCCATGCACGGGCTCATACAGCGCATGGCGGCGGCCAGAGGCATCCACGGCGCCCAGTGTCGCCGATGGCAACATGCCAAGTGAACCAGTCAAAGCCGCGGCCAAATCAGACAGCACATCACCGAACAGATTGGAACCAAGGATGACATCAAACTGCTTCGGGCGAGAGCAAAGCTGCATGGCGCAATTATCGGCATACATGTGTTCAAGTTCGACATCGGGGAATTCCGCCTTGCCGATCTCACCCACCACGGCGCGCCATAGGCGCCCGGATTGCATGACATTCGCCTTCTCGACACTGGTGACCTTGTTGCGACGCTTGCGTGCCAGATCAAAGGCAATGCGCGCCACGCGGGCGATTTCGTCTTCCGTATAGACTTCCGTATCAATGCCGGTGCGCTTGCCATTGGCATCTGTGTGAATGCCGCGCGGCTCACCAAAATAAATGCCGCCCGTTGATTCGCGCACGATCATCACATCAAGCCCGCGCACCAGATCAGGCTTCAGCGACGAAGCATCCACCAGCGCATCAAGCACCACGGCGGGGCGGAGATTGGCGAAAAGGCCAAGATCCTTGCGGAGCCGCAGCACGCCCAATTCCGGGCGCTTGTCGAAGGGCATGGAATCCCATTTCGGCCCACCCACAGACCCGAACAGCACGGCATCCACGGCCTTCGCGCGTTCCACCGTTTCATCCGAACAAGGCGTGCCCTCCGCATCCAGCGCGGCACCGCCCACCAAGCCTTCTTCGATATTGAAGGAGACATGACGGCGGCGATCCATCCAATCCACCACCCGGCGCACTTCGCGCATCACTTCGGGGCCAATCCCGTCGCCGGGCAGGATGAGAAGCTTCTTGTTCGATGACATGGCGTTTTCCTCAAGGCCCCGGCTTTGCGCGCTGGGGCGTTATTCAATCAGGTGTAAAGCCAGGGCTGGGCAGCGCGCTGACGGGCTTCAAAGCCATCAATCGCCGGCGCGTGCTGCATGGTCTGGCCGATATCATCCAGCCCATTCAGCATCAGATGCCGCCGCAGCGGATCAGTCTGGAAGGGAATTTCCTCCCCATTCGGGCGCACGACCACCTGGCGTTCCAAATCAACGCTGATGCGCGCATTGCCGCCCATCTTCGCGTCTTCCATCAGCTTTTCGCAAATCTCGCGCGGCAGGCGCACCGGCAGCACGCCATTCTTGAAGCAGTTATTGTTGAAGATATCGGCGAAATCGGGCGCGATCACGCAGCGAATGCCGAAATCAAGCAAGGCCCAGGGCGCGTGTTCACGCGAAGAACCGCAGCCGAAATTTTCAAACGCGATCAGCACTTCGGCCTTACGATAGGGTTCCTGGTTCAGCACGAAATCCGGGTTTTCCGTGCCATCTTCCTTGAAGCGGAAATTGGCGAAAAGATTCTTCCCAAATCCATCCCGGCTGATGGATTTCAAAAACCGCGCCGGGATGATCTGGTCCGTATCCACATTCGCCTTGGGCAAGGGCGCGGCGATACCGGTAAGTTTGGTGAAGGCTTGCATCTCAGATCGCTCCCTTCGGCTGATAATCACGCACATCGGCCAAATGGCCCGCGAGCGCCGCCGCGGCGGCCATGGCGGGGCTCAACAAATGGGTCCGCCCACCAGGGCCCTGACGGCCTTCGAAATTGCGGTTGGAGGTGCTGGCGCTGCGCTGACCAGGTGTGAGCTTATCGGGGTTCATGCCAAGGCACATGGAACAGCCCGCTTCGCGCCATTCAAAGCCCGCTTCCATCAGGATGCGATCCAGCCCTTCGGCTTCGGCTTGCTTCTTCACGAGGCCCGAACCCGGCACGACCAAAGCGCGCACATGATCGGCCACGCGGCGCCCCTTGGCGATGGCAGCGGCAGCGCGGATGTCTTCAATGCGGCTATTGGTGCAGGAACCCACGAAAACCACATCCACCTTAAGGTCGGTCAGGCGCTGGCCGGGGGTCAGGCCCATATAGTCAACCATGCGCTGCAACTGCGCGCGCTTGGCTTCATCGCCCTCATCCGCTGGGTTCGGCACAATGCCGGTGATCGGCAGCACCGCTTCGGGATTGGTCCCCCAGGTGACTTGCGGCGCAATCTCATGCGCGGCCAAGCGCAATTCCTTGTCGAAATGGGCACCCGCATCGGAAGGCAGCGTCTTCCACCATTCCAAGGCGCGCTTGAATGCATCGCCCTTCGGGCCATTCGGCGTTTTCGAAATGTAATCAAAAGTGGTTTGGTCCGGCGCCACCATGCCAGCCCGCGCACCGCCTTCGATGGTCATGTTGCAGACCGTCATGCGGCCAGCCATGTCGAGCGCACGGATCGCATCCCCGGCATATTCAATCACATGGCCGGTGCCGCCCGCCGTGCCGATCTTGCCGATGATCGCCAGCACAATATCCTTGCCGGAACAGCCAAAAGCCAGATTGCCATCCACCGAAACGCGCATGTTCTTGGCGGGCTTTTGCAGCAGCGTCTGCGTCGCCAGCACATGTTCCACTTCCGAAGTGCCAATGCCAAACGCCAGCGCGCCCATGGCGCCATGGGTCGAGGTATGGCTATCACCGCACACAATCGTCATGCCCGGTAGCGAACGGCCCAATTCAGGGCCGATCACATGCACAATGCCCTGACGGTCATCGAGCAGCGGAATGTAGGGCACGCCGAATTCAACGACGTTCTTTTCCAGCGTTTCAACCTGCAAGCGGCTTTCGGGGTCCACAATGCCGGTGCGGCGGCTGTCATCGGTGGCGATGTTATGGTCCACCACGGCCAAAGTCGCATCCGGGCGGCGCACCTTGCGCCCCGCAGCGCGCAGGCCATCAAAAGCCTGCGGCGTCGTCACTTCATGGGTCAGATGAAGGTCAATGTAGAGCAGAGCCGTGCCATCCGGCAGGGTTTCAACAACATGCGCGTCCCAAATCTTGTCGAACAGCGTACGCGGCTTTTGCGCTGACATTTCATCTTCCCCCTTACATCACAAGAAAACGCCGCGCCTTTCAGCGCGGCGCGTTTAATTCAGCCTTCGGCAGGTTTGGCGGGGCTAGCAGCCTTCATGCCCAGCTTTTCCGCAATGCGTGCGGATTTGCCGGTACGGCCACGCAGGTAATAGAGCTTCGCACGACGCACCTTACCGCGACGCACCACCTGAATTTCCGCGACATTCGGGCTGTACAGCGGAAACACGCGCTCCACACCTTCGCCATAGGAAAGCTTGCGGACGGTGAAGTTGCTCTGCACGCCCTTGTTGGACCGCGCGATCACAACGCCTTCATAAGCCTGGGTGCGGATGCGTTCGCCTTCCACCACCTTCACCATGACGCGCACGGTATCGCCCGGGCCGAAATCCGGCGTGGCGCGGGCGGCGGAAAGGCGGGCCTGCTGATCAGCTTCGAATTGCTGCAAGATATTCATGTTGGTACCCTTTCTTCGGTTTCTTTAGGCGGCGGCGGGATGGCCGGCAATGGCCCCCGCGCCTCCGCGCTGCGTTTCATGCCGCACCCATAAATCGGGGCGGCGTTCCTTTGTGATCTTCTCGCTTTCGGCCCGGCGCCAGGCCGCAATGGCGGCGTGGTGGCCCGAAAGCAGTACTTCCGGCACAGCACGGCCGGCCCATTCGGCGGGGCGCGTGAAATGCGGGTATTCCAAAAGCCCCTCGGCGCCATGGCTTTCCTCGGCAGCGCTTTCCGCCGCGCCCATGACGCCCGGCAGCAAACGCACACAGGCATCAAGCAGCGTGAGTGCCGCCAATTCCCCCCCGCTCAGCACGTAATCGCCGATCGAGACTTCCAGCATGCCGCGCGCTTCAATGACGCGCTGATCCACACCTTCATAACGCCCGCAGAGCAGCACAGCCCCCGGCCCCGCCCCCAATTCCCGGACCAGGGCCTGATCCAGCAAGCGCCCGCGCGGCGTCAGGTAGATCACCGGCCGGCCTGGCGCTTCCGCCAAGGCCGCGCCAATGGCCGCATCCACCACATCCGGGCGCAGCACCATGCCGGCACCACCCCCAAAGGGCGTGTCATCCACGCTACGATGGCGGTCCTTGGCATGTTCGCGAATATCATGCGCGAACAGCGACCAAAGCCCTTCCCTCAGCCCACGACCGGCCAAGGAAAGCCCAAGAGGCCCGGGGAACATTTCCGGGAACAGCGTCAGGATATCGGCGCGCCAGGTCATGCCGCTGCCTCCTTCCCTTCGGGCGGGGGCACCAGCACTTCGGCAGGCGGCACCACCACAAGGCGGCCGGAAGCGATATCCACCACCGGCACCACTTGCCGCGTGAAAGGCAGCAGCATTTCTTGCCCCCCCTCAATCACCAGAAATGCCCCGCCACCATGGTCTTCCACGGCGCGCACGGTGCCGAGTGCCGCACCCGCTTCTGTCACCGCCGCAAGGCCGATCAGATCCGTCAGGTAGAATTCCTCTTCCTCGGTGGGGGGCAAAGCCTCCCGCGCGACGAAAAGGCGTGTGCCGGTCAGGCGCTGCGCGGCGTCCCGGTCCGAGATACCTTCAACAGCGACCAGATCAGGGCCCTTCAGCGTCAGGCGGAACTGCCGCGCGCCAGCCTCATCGGTAAGCGGGCCATAGGCGGTGACGGCGGCAGGATCGGCAGTGAAGGCATTCAGGCGCAAAAGCCCACGCACGCCATGCGGCCTGCCGAACTCCCCCACCATAATGCGCTTGCCGACCATTTGCCGTGATGCCTTCCGCTAAAGCCTGCTTCAGCCAGCCGCAGCAGCAGCGGCGCGTTCCTGCGCCTTCTTCTTCGGCTCAGCCTGCTTGGTCTGCGCCGGGATCGCCGGCATGGCGATCAAGCCAGCCTTGCCCAGGAAGCGCGCCACGCGATCCGTCGCTACCGCGCCATGGCCGAGCCAATGCTTCAGGCGATCTTCCTGCAGGCGAATACGCTCCGCATGGTCAGAAGGCAGCATCGGGTTATAGGAGCCCACCTTTTCGATAAAGCGGCCATCACGCGGGCTGCGGCTATCGGCGATGACGATGTGATAATAGGGGCGCTTCTTGGCACCAGCGCGAGCCAGGCGAATCTTGAGAGCCATACAGGTATTCCTTTCTTTAGTGACTTGAAACGAGGGGTTTGGTGAAGGCCATCATCAAAACGGCCTCCGGCCTTGGGGGAGCAGCGCGGCAAGCCCGCCACGCATCAGCCCCTTTTGGCCAATTTTGCTCATCCGCTTCATCATGGCGGACATATCGTCGAATTGCTTCAGCAGGCGGTTCACATCCTGCACCGTGGTGCCGGACCCGGCAGCGATACGGCGCTTGCGTGATGCCTTCAGCAGATCAGGTGTGCGGCGTTCCTTGGGCGTCATGCTGGAAATAATCGCCGCCTGACGCTTCAGAATGGCGGTATCCAGATTGGCGCCTTCCAATTGCGCCTTCACCTTCTGCACGCCCGGCAACATGCCAAGAATGCCTTGCAGGCTGCCCATCTTGCCGATTTGCTTGAGCTGCGCCGCATAATCATCCAGCGTGAACTGGCCCTTTTGCATGCGCGCGGCGAGCTTTTCAGCCTCCGCCTGGTCAATCGTCTCAGCGGCTTTTTCCACCAAGGAGACGATATCACCCATGCCAAGAATACGGCCTGCGATGCGATCGGGGTGGAAATCTTCAAGCGCATCCAGCTTTTCGCCGGCGCCCAAAAGCTTGATCGGGGCGCCAGTCACGGCCCGCATGGAAAGGGCGGCACCACCACGCGCATCGCCATCAACGCGCGTCATGACAATGCCGGTGACGCCTACCTTTTCCTGGAAGGCCTTGGCGGTATTCACCGCATCCTGCCCGGTCATGGCATCCACAACCAGCAAGGTTTCATGCGGCTGGGTCGCGGCCTTCACCTCGGCCACTTCGGCCATCAGCGCTTCATCAATCGCAAGGCGCCCGGCAGTGTCCAGCACCACCACATCGTATAATTCGCGCCGTGCGACATCCATCGCGCGCGCCGCGATTTCAAGCGGGCGCTGGCCGGCGATGATCGGCAGGCTGGTCACTTCCGCGCGTTCGGCCAATTGCTGTAATTGCAACTGCGCCGCCGGGCGATGAACGTCCAACGACGCCAGCAGCACTTTTTTCTTGTCGCGCCCGCGCAGGCGCAGCGCGATCTTGCCCGAGGTTGTGGTCTTACCCGAACCCTGTAGCCCGACCATCAGGATGGCGACGGGTGCGGGCGCATTCAGATCAACGCCGCGCGCCCCTTCCGTGCCGCCAAGCGCTTCCACCAAAGCATCATTGACGATCTTGATGACCTGCTGCGCGGGGGAGACAGAGCGGATCACCTCCTGCCCCACGGCGCGTTCCTTCACGCGCGCAACCAGGTCGCGGACCACCGGCAAGGCGACATCAGCTTCCAGCAACGCCACGCGCACTTCGCGCAGCGCTTCGGTCACATCGGCTTCGCTCAGCGCGCCACGGCGGCGCAGCCGATCAAAAACACCGTTGAGCTTGCTGGACAGAGCCTCAAACATGGGGCAGCCCGATGGTCCTTTCGCGTTGCGGTCGCCCCAAAACAGAACGCGCCGCTGCGCGAGCCTTCGCGGAGCGGCGGAGCCAACCCGCATCAGGCGGGCGGACCAAGGTTCAGGGAGAACCAGTGATGGGGGGGATTTATCGCCCAGGCGCCTGAGGGTCAAGCGAAAAGGGGTAAGTGGGGCTTGGGCTATCAAGTGCCTCGACGCCAAGCGGGGCGTTTGTTAAGCACCGCAACAAGGAATCCAAAACAGTGAGGCAGGGGCTAACATGAGCCAAAAGCTTGACGACGCGATGAAAATCACCCGCCGCGCCGCCTTGTTCGGGGGCGCTGGCCTGGGGCTGGCCGCCTGCGCCACCCCGCCCCGCGGCCCTGCCGTGCCCATTGCGCGCACGCGGGATGCACGGGTGCTCGGCCTTCCCAATGAGCGCTTTTTCTTCCCCTGGGATGGCGACGCCTTCCGTACTGAGGTGCTGGCCGCCCAGGCAAGGGCGCGGCAAATTTATGGAGTGCCCCGGCGCGGGCAGGAACGCACCATTGAATTGCTGGCGATTTCCGGTGGCGGCGAGAATGGCGCCTTCGGCGCCGGCCTTCTCAATGGCTGGACCGAGGCTGGGAACCGGCCGACCTTCAGCCTGGTGACGGGCGTTTCAACCGGTGCGCTGACCGCGCCCTTCGCATTTCTGGGTCCCCGCTACGATGCGGCGCTTAAAGCCGTTTATACCGACATCACGCCCAAGGATGTGCTGGAACAACGTTATTTGCTGAACGCGGCCTTGTTTGAAGATGCGTTGGCCGATAGCGCGCCGCTATTCCGAACCATCTCCAAGCACTTGAATGAGGCGATGCTGACCGACATCGCCCGCGCCTATGAACGCGGTAGACTATTGCTGATCGGCACTTCCGACATGGATGCGCAAGTGCCGGTGGCCTGGAATATCGGCGCCATCGCGGCCAGTGGGCATCCTGGCGCGCTTGATCTGGTGCGGCGAATCTTACTTGCTTCCTCTGCCGTGCCCGGTGCCTTCCCGCCGGTCATGATTGATGTGATGTTGGATGGGAAAACCTATCAGGAAATGCATGTGGATGGCGGCGCCTTCACACAGGTTTTTCTCTATCCGCGTAGCGTCACGCGTGAACGGCGCGCCAATCTCCGCCATGGCGATCATGTTCAGCCCGTCAGGGCCTATATCATCCGCAATGGGCGGCTCACGCCCAACCCGGCACGGACAGAGCGCCAGACTTTCGTCATCGCCCAGCGCGCCATCGCCAGCATGATTTCCGCGAGCGGCTTCAATGATGTGGCGCGCATCCGCAACACCACGCGCGAAGATAAGGTGGATTTCAACCTGGCCGTGATTGGCCCCGATTTCCAGGATGAACCGAAGGAGCCCTTCGAACAGGCCTTTATGCGGAAGCTCTATGACCACGCCTACGCGCAGGCGCGGGTCGGGTATCCTTGGATGAAGGATCTCCCTTACTGAAGAGCCTGCCCGGTCAGCTCACCCCCATCACATAAGCCGGCGGGTCCTGGGTTTCGAAAGCGACCCCCTTCACCCCCGGCACGTCTTCGGCCAGCACGCGCAGGCCCTGCTTCACGGTTTCAGACCGGCAGAAGCCGTGGAAGGTGACTTGGCCATTCTTCACGTCCGGGAAGATGAAATAGGTATCCACCCAGGGTTCATTGCGCATGGCAAGCGACAGATCGCGGCGGATGCGTTCATCCGGCGCATCCTGGGCCAGGCTTCCAGGGGCTGACAGCAGGGCGCGGATCAGGTCTGAACGCGCCACCACGCCAACCAGCTTACCATCCCGCAGCACGGGCACACGGCGGATCTTCTTTTCTTCAATGATCTTGGCGACATGCTCGATTGAAATGTCTTCAGTGACCGAGGCGATATCGGTTGTCATGACATCCCGTGCGCGGTGGCCATGGGTGCGCGCGAAACGCGCCGCCTGATCGGTGGCTGAGGCTAGCAGCCCAAGCACCCAGGATTTCGGCGCATCTTCCTTGGCCGCCAAGCGGCGGATCAAATCGCCTTCGGTCACCATGCCAAGCAAGGTGCCGGCGCCATCCACCACCGGAGCGCCGGAAATACCCCGATCGGCGAAGACCCGGGCAACGGCCTCCAGCGGGGCTTCGGGGGGGATGGTAACAAGGCTGGTGGTCATCAGGTCGCGAGCGCGCATGGTTTGGGTCCTCCTGCGAGCTTGTTAGGCGGGAAGCCGATGCCCGTTCTTGCGGCATATCAAGAAACGCGATGGGATATAGGGAGGGTCTGATAGGCCGCTGAAAGCCAAACGCGCTGCATTGTTGCGTGCAATTGGCTGGGGGACCTGGATTCGAACCAAGACTGTCCGAGTCAGAGTCGGAAGTTCTACCGTTAAACTATCCCCCAAGGATGCGCGGCTATAGCACCAGCATCGCCGCGCTTCAACTCGCCCCCTCAAAACCGCTTGCCCCAGGGGCCAGATAACCGGATCATGGCGAAAGCCGTCACCCAGGGAAGCATGAACGATATCGCCCCGCCTTTGCCGAAAGACCCCTGCCCCGCCCCCGCGCTCGCGCGGGCGGAAGCCCAGGGCGCGGCCTATGCGGCGCTTGATCTCGGCACGAATAATTGCCGCCTGCTGATCGCAACCCCCAGCCAAGGCGGCTTTCGCGTGCAGGATTCCTTCAGCCGTGTGGTGCGGCTCGGCGAAGGCTTGGGCAGTAGCGGGCAGCTTTCGGCAGCTTCCATGGACCGCGCCTTGGCCGCCCTTGGCGCCTGCGCCGACAAACTATCTCGCCGCCCCTTGCGCGGATTTGAGGCGGTGGCGACCGAAGCCTGCCGCCAGGCCAGCAATGGCCCAGCCTTCATCGCGCGGGTTGAGGCGGAAACCGGCATCAGGCTTCGCATCATCACGGGGCGGGAGGAAGCGGAACTCGCCATGGAATCCTGCGCTGCCCTTCTGGAAGCCGCCGATCGGCGCGCGCTATTATTCGACATCGGCGGCGGCAGCACGGAAATCGCCTGGATTCGCGCCGCCGCCAGACTTGGCGATGTGCCGGAACTCATCGGCTATATCTCCCTTCCGGTGGGCGTTGTGACGCTGGCCGAGCGCTGCGGTGCCGCCTGTTTCACCGAAGCCGGCTTCTTCGCTGTGGTGGATGAGGTGGCGGCGCAATTGGAAGGCTTTGATCGGCTGCATTGCATCGGACAGGAAATCCATGGCGGCGGTGTGCGGCTGATGGGCACTTCCGGCACCGTGACCACCCTCGCCGGCGTGGTCATGGCGCTGCCGCGCTATCGCCGCCCGCTGGTGGATGGCTCGACCCTTGATTGTGAGGCCGCCGATGCCGCCTTGGGTGATCTTTTCGCCATGGGTCGGGCGGAATTGGCCGCGCACCCCTGTGTGGGGCCGGAACGCGTGGATTACGTGCTGCCAGGCTGCGCGATTTACGCGGCGATCCGGCGCATTTGGCCAACGCGAAGCCTTCGCGTCGCGGATCGCGGCCTGCGTGAGGGCATGTTGCTGCGGATGATGCGCGCGGACCGCGAAGCGGCGCGCCGCAGCCCACCACGGCACCGGTAAGCGCAACCATGGCCAAACCAAGCCCGCCCGGCAGCAGCCGGGGCCTGACCCAGCGCCTGCGCAGCGCCGAAGGCCGCAGCACAGCCAGCCAGAAATGGCTCAATCGGCAATTGAATGATCCTTATGTGCGCGCCGCAAAGGAACGCGGCCTGCGTTCTCGTGCTGCCTTCAAGCTGCTTGAGATGAATGAGAAGGTAAAACTGCTTCGCCCCGGCGCGCGGGTGGTGGATTTGGGCGCGGCGCCTGGCGGCTGGACTCAGGTGGCGGTGCAGGAAGTGGGCGCCCGCGGCCAGGTGGTGGCGCTGGATATCCTGGCCATGGACCCGGTGCCGGGCGCCACCACGCTGCAAGGCGATTTCCAGGAGCAGGAGGCCGAGGCACGCATCATCGCAGCCCTTGGCGGCATGGCGGATCTGGTGCTGTCCGACATGGCGCCCAATACCACGGGCCATGGCGCGACGGATCATTTGCGCATCATGGCGCTCGCCGAATTGGCGCTGGATTTTGCGCTGAAGGTGCTGGCGCCCGGTGGCGGATTTGTTGCAAAGGTGTTTCAGGGCGGGTCTGAGAAAGAAATGCTGGTGATGCTCAAGCGTCATTTTACCAGCGTGCGGCATGTGAAACCACCGGCAAGCCGGAAGGAATCGGCTGAATTATATGTGGTGGCGAGCGGCTTTCGCGGCTGAATTGTATCCTCGGTGATTGCGCCCATCGGCATCAAGGACTATGGAGGGTCGCCAAGGTAGCGCAACGCGAAAGCCCCTCCATGGCACTTGATTCCCCTCCCCCTTCCGCTGGCTCTTTTGGTGGCATTATGCCCATCGCTGAGGCTTATGCCTTTGATGATGTGCTGCTGGTGCCCGCCTATTCCACCGTGCTGCCGGCGGAGACCCTGGCGCATACACGGCTGACCAAGGAAATCCGGCTGAATATTCCGCTGATTTCGGCGGCGATGGATACGGTGACAGAAGCCCCCATGGCGATTGCCATGGCGCAGGCTGGCGGCATTGGCGTGATACACAAGAATTTCTCGCCGGAAGATCAGGCCGCGCAAGTGCGGCAAGTGAAGAAATTCGAATCCGGCATGGTGGTGAACCCGCTGACCGTGCATCCGGACCAGACGCTCGCCGAAGTGCGCGCGCTGCAGGACCGGCATCGCATCAGCGGCATTCCGGTGGTGGAACGTGGTTCGGGGCGGCTTGTAGGCATCATCACCAATCGTGATGTGCGTTTCGCGACCGATCCCAATCTGCGGGTTTATGAGTTGATGACGCGTGAGGGCCTTGTCACCGCATCGCCCGATGTGACGCCGGATGAGGCGCGTACGCTGCTCCATAAACACCGCATCGAAAAGCTGCTGGTGGTGGATGAAGCGCAGCGCTGCGTTGGCCTTGTCACCGTCAAGGATATGGACAAGGCGCAGGCCAATCCCAATGCATCGAAGGATGGCATGGGCCGGCTGCGTGCAGCGGCAGC
Source organism: Allobosea thiooxidans (assembly GCA_943370125.1). Lineage (GTDB taxonomy): Bacteria > Pseudomonadota > Alphaproteobacteria > Acetobacterales > Acetobacteraceae > Neoroseomonas. The sequence continues at coordinate 14,339 of CALRPR020000079.1, forward strand.
AACGGGCGTTGGTGATGATGGCTTGCACCGCGCGGAATTGCTGGTGGCGGCGGGTGTTGATGTTGTTGTTGTGGATACCGCGCATGGCCATTCCGGCGGCGTGCTTCAGGCCGTGGAACGCATCAAACGGCTTTCCAATTCCGTGCAGGTGATTGCTGGCAATGTCGCAACACCGGAAGGCGCTTTGGCCCTGATTGAAGCGGGCGCGGATGCGGTGAAGATCGGCATTGGCCCTGGTTCCATTTGCACCACGCGCATTGTCGCGGGTGTTGGTGTGCCGCAGCTCACTGCCATTCTGGAAAGTGCCGCGGCGGCGCGCGAAAAAGGCGTGCCGGTGATTGCGGATGGCGGCATTCGGTCTTCCGGTGATCTTGCCAAGGCACTAGCGGCGGGGGCGGATTGCGCCATGATGGGCAGCATCTTCGCCGGCACGGATGAAGCGCCTGGGGAGGTGTTTCTCTATCAGGGTCGCTCCTACAAATCCTATCGCGGCATGGGCTCACTCGGCGCCATGGCGCGGGGTTCGGCGGACCGCTACTTCCAGGCAGAGGTTCAGGATTCGTTGAAGCTGGTGCCGGAAGGCGTGGAAGGCCGCGTGGGCTATAAAGGCCCGGTTGGCGCCGTGATCCACCAGATGGTGGGGGGATTGCGCGCCGCCATGGGTTATACGGGCTGCGCCACGATTGCTGAATTGCAGACCAAGGCGCGCTTCCGGCGCATCACCGGTGCGGGTTTGCGCGAAAGCCATGTGCATGATGTGGCGGTCACGCGCGAAGCGCCGAATTACCGCGCCGAAGGCTGATCTGAGCTTTCTGGTGTTTTTTTGAGGCCATAGGGCGCGACCAGCGCCCAGACATGATCAGGGATCATGTTGCGCATCTTGGCGGGTTCGGCGCGTTCAAGATGCAGCACGCTTTCCACTGCCTTCATTTCAACCCGCGCGCGGGCGAATTCCAAGCCGCGCGGGCCGATGCGCGGCATCAGCCAGCCGATGACCGGCCTTAGCCAATCCGGCATGCGGCGCAAAGGTAAGCCACCTGCGGCGCGGCGCGTGTTTTCCAGAAAACCCTTCACCGCACCAGCGCGCTTGCCGGCGGTACCAGGCGCGGCGGTGGAGATTTCATCGCCCAGCAGCCTCAGCAATTCTTCACCACGTTCATTGCGTACCAGCAGCCATTGCTCGCCCTGGCCGCCCATATAGCCCACCGTGATATCGGCCAGCACATTGGTGTAATCAACGCAGCTTCGGCAGGTGAGCGGGAAGAAATCCGAAGGCAATTGGCTGATCGGCAATTGCAGGAAGGGAATTTCGCGCTTGCGGCCATCGGCGAAGCGTAGTTCCACATGGTAATCGGCGCGGAATTCCAGGTAAGTGATCGTCTCTGGCACATCTGACAAAAGATCAAGGAAGCGATGGAATTTTTCGGTGGTCGTATTGTCCGAACAAGGCGTGCCGATGACGTAGAGCGCATCGAGCCCAAGCTGCGCTTCCAAGGCGCGCAGCGCATAGACTTGGCAGGGAATGCCGATCACCGCGATGCGCTTATGACCAGCCGCCGCAGCCGGTTCCAACAGCGCAAGCAGCGGCGCATACCCCATGCGCATGCCGCGGCAGGCGGCCATGCCTTCTGCCTTCGTCACCAGCACCGGCACGGGCTTCCATTTGTCATCAGGGTCCGGCGCCATGGTCAGCACGGCGGTCACAGCGCCCGCTTCCAGCAGCTTTTCAGCCAAGCGCGTGGTGATGCCGGTCCATTGCGCGCCGGGCTGAGGCGGCTTCAGCGATGCGCGCAGCATTTGCCGGAACGGGCCGAAATGAAGCTCATCCGGGCGCGACGGGTCCCGCGCGCGGCCATGCACGGCGGCTTCCAGGCGCGGATAATCCGGTTTGATGAATTGGCAGGCGGTACCGCATGCCTTGGGGTTTTCCAGGCGCGAAACACCGCAATCCGTGCATAGCCCGCGCGGCGCGGCTTCGCGGAAGGCAGGTGCCGCGATGCCCTGCCCCGTCACAGCGCCAGGGCCCCGATAAGGGCGCCAGCGCCTAGCACCCAAAGCGGGCTGAAATCCGTCCGCCAGACGAAAATGGCGGAACAGATGGTCAGCACCACAGTGACCCAGCTTTCGGCGGAACCCTGCGCCAGGATCATACCCGATGAGGCAATCAGCCCGACCGCAATCGGCACCAGGCCACGTTCGATGATGCGCAGCCAAGGCCGGCCCAGCAACCGCGCCCGCAGGCGCGAAAAGCCAAAGGCGATCAGGCTGGTCGGCACGGTCATGGCGGCTGAGGCCGTCAGCATCCCAAGAATACCCCCGACATGCCAGCCAAACAGCCCGACCACCAGCACATTGGGTCCAGGCGCGGCCTGCGCGAGGGCGAAGCGGCGCGCGAAATCCGCATCACTCATCCATCCATGCACATCCACGACCATGCGGTGCATCTCAGGCAGCACGGCAATGCCACCCCCCACTGAGACCAGGGAAATGGCGCCAAAACCGAGTAGTAATTGCCAGAAGATGGTCGCGGTCATTTGCTGCGCGCCCCATACCAGGATGCCAGAATGCCAAAGGGGGCGAGGCCCAGCACTACCATGGGCAGCGGCACACGGAAGAAGCCCGCTGCCGCCAGCGCACAAAGCCCTACCCCCAAAAGTGCCAAGGTTGGCTTCAGCTTCTGCCCCATCTTGACCGCAGTGCCGAGCACCATGCCTGCCGCCGCCGCCGCAACACCAGCAAGCACCGCCTTCACCAACGGCACCTCGCCATAGGAATCATACAGCACCGCAAGCCCCATCAGGATAATCAGCGGCCCGCCAAACATGGAACAGGAAGCAAGCAGAGCCCCCACTGCGCCATGAAAGCGATCCCCAATCATGATGGCCGCATTCAGCGCATTGGGCCCCGGCAACACCTGCCCAAGGCCCAGCGTTTCCGCATATTCCTGTTCCGTCAGCCAGCGCTTTTCTTCGACCAGCACGCGCCGCGCCCAAGCATTGATGCCGCCAAAGCCGATCAGCCCGATCTTGCCATAGGTGAGGAACAGATCGGCGCGGCTTGGCGAGGGTGCTGGAGAATCATCCATGACAGCAGAGGAACCCGTCAGGCGTCGGGGATCAATCCCCCACGCTGCACAAAACGGGCTTGGAGGCAGGTTCAGTTGTTCTGGAAGACCCGCGCCGCCAGCGCCACTTGGAAAATTGCCGTGATGAATTCCTGCCCCATGACGAAAAGTTTCGGATCAAGATAGGGCAGCGCAATCAACTCATCGCCCGCCTGCGGCGA